>PAOZ01000009.1 GCA_002708695.1 Methanobacteriota archaeon
AGAGATCAAGATGGTGATGGATTACTCGATAATCATGGTCCAGATTGTTGTGGAATGGATGGTGCTGATGAATTCCCATTTGACCCTAGACAATGGGTTGACGCAGATAATGATGGAGTAGGAGACAATAATTCGGATCCCGATGGCGACCAATGTCCTGGATTATTTGGCTTGAGTCAATATGACAGAGCAGGTTGTGTTGATAGTGATGGAGATGGGTATAGTGACCCTACTGAAGCAACCAGTACTGCAAATGATGATGCTTGGACGATTGAAGATGGTGCTGATATGTGGCCTTGGGCTCCTACAGATACATCTTCAGAGAACACATGTGGCTCCGTTTGTTATCAACAATGGGCAGATTCTGATGGCGATGGATTTGGAGATAATTCTACGATAGGCGCATTCTTGAGAGATGCATTCCCAACCGATGGTTGGCAATGGAATGATACAGATAATGACGGATTTGGCGATAATTGGGATGATCCTGCACTAAATTCTACTCGTACTGGAGGAATTGGACAATGGGTCCCTCAGGCTAATTTAAGCGATGATTGTCCTACGGTAAGTGGAAATTCATCTATCGATAGAACCGGCTGTTTAGATTCTGATGGTGATGGCCATTCGAATCTTTATTCATATGAAATTGATGAAAATACTGGATTAAGGACCTCTGAATCAGGAGATGCTCTCCCCGACAATCCGAATCAATGGAGAGATAAAGATGGGGACGGTTTCGGAGATTTCCCTATGGAAATTGGTGGGGATCAATGTCCAGGTGTGGCAGGAGTCTTGAATGGATTGGGAGGAGACGGCTGTCCTGCTCCAATGGATGATGCAGATGCGGATAATGTAGCAGACGAAAATGACCTTTGCCCTCTAACAGAATCTGGTGCAGTTGTGGATGCGAATGGTTGTTCATTTGAGCAACGAGATGATGACCAAGATGGATTACTTAATCCCGATGATCTTTGTCCAGGAACTGCTTCAGGTGTATCTGTTGATTCAAATGGGTGCAGTAATGAACAACTCAATGCAGATGCCGATGATGATGGAGTTCGAGATATCGATGACCTGTGTTCTGAAACAATTTCGGGTTCATCTGTAGATTCCAATGGTTGTGCAGATTATCAACGAGATACAGATGGAGACGGTGTTACTGATGATCAAGATGTTTGTCCTGAAACTACCATGGGTGCAGCTGTAGATGACGAAGGTTGTGTTCTAGCTGGTGTTGATTCTGATGGTGATGGTATTGATGACAAGGATGATGCATTCCCTACCGAATCAACACAATGGCTCGATAGTGATGGAGATGGTTTTGGAGATAACCTAGAAGGTGTGGAGTCTGATGAATGTCCCTCGGTATCTGGAACATCTACTGAAGATCGTGATGGTTGCCCAGATGGTGATGGAGATGGTTGGTCTGATCCCGATTCGATGAATCCTGTGCCACCAATTGGGACTGCGGATGCATATCCTACTGAGCCAACTCAATGGAGAGATCGTGATGGTGATGGTTTTGGTGATGAATTAGATGGAATAAATGCAGATTTATGTCCAGACGTACCGGGTGTAGAGAATGGAAATGACGGTAATGGAGGAGAGGGAGGAATAGGTTGTCCATATGTCGATAAAACCGATACTGATGGCGATGGAGTGTATGATTCAAATGATCAGTGTTCAGGAAGTCCTTCAGGGGTATTTGTAGATTCTAATGGTTGTACTTCGGATCAACTAGCATCCAATCAAGAAGAAACAGAAACGACTGATTATACATCAATTGCAATAATGGCTGGAGGAATTCTAGGAATATTACTTCTGATTGTAATTACGCTGAGATTTATTTCCAATAGAGGAGACTATTACGATGATGAAGAAGATGATTGGTACGAAGATGATGACGACGAAGATGATTTTCAACCGATGAATAAATCCCCACTATCTGGAAATCTTGGTACTTCAACTAGGCCACCGAATAGATCGAATAACCCGCCTGAACGTTCTCCACCTCCTGCACGTGGTGGCCCTCCTTCTAGATCACCAGGTCCACCAGCTAGGAAGAGTTCTCCTCCTTCAAGGACATCTTCTCCACCGAGTAGATCCCCTTCCTCTACTCGAAGAACATCTTCAGTCAATGTAGATTCAGTTCCGAGGGTAAGCACAAAGCGAGTAGATCCTCGAAAAACATCCCAACCAACAAAACGAGTTCGAAGAACTGCAGCGGTGGTACCAAGTTCTGACGATTCTGAAATTCGGACACGTCAGGTAAAGACAACCAAAGTTGCAAAGGCGACAAAGAATGTAAAGAAAGCAACAGTATCTTCTGAATCAGGTGATTGGCATGCCTTGTTTGGAGAGGAGGATAAAGACACTTATTCCTCATCGTTAGAGAGTGTAAAGTCCATGATTGCATCAGGTTCAGAGGATCGAGAAATCCTTAGACGTCTTCAAAGGGGAGATGGTTGGTCGGCTGATCAATCCAAGTATATTCTTGATGCGGCTCGATAGTGGGGTTCTCCATAGATTGATTCAAATGGGATAGTACGAGGGCACAGGAGGGAGCACATGACCGAGGTAGATATTGAAGGTGCATCTCTTCCATCTGATGGAATTGATGTCGATGAAACATCTGCATACTTCGGTGTAACAAAGACCTCTGAATTAATTATGAGATTAAACACAACAGATCGTCTCAATGGTTTAGGAGAATTTCTTACTCTTACTAGTGATCTATTGTTGACAGATTCGTTTGATTTTGATGTGGTTTCTGAAAGATTAGAATGCGAATCAGGAGAGATTTACTATCTTCTCTCGGGACCATTTGAGATTTTTACCATGACCGATGGTCTCCGTCTTTATCTTGGACAAGAAGACTCTGAAGGAAATCAAGGAACTGATCCCAACATACCTGAAGAGGAAAAAAATGCAATTAATGCATTTAACGACCCCTTTAGATTATTGAAAATGTTCGCAGTAGGACATACAATTGGCGGAATCAAGGAACTTGATCTATATTTAGCCGCTTTCGATGAGATGATTAGAGATCCAGATACAAATCGAGTTCGTTTGATTGCTTTACATCATCAATTAGATCAAGTATTGAACAAGGCAAAGGAGACCCTTGAAGTTGGAGGTTTGTCCGTTTTAGGAACAACAAATGTTGCAATGAAAGTAATCGAGGCCCCTAAAGATCTTCCCAAGTCAGATCCTTCTCCTGAACCAGTCGCAGTTGTAGAAACGCCCTCGCCCATCGAAGAAAATCCACCAGAAGATTCTCCTCTCCCTTCCTCATCTCCAGTTCAAGATGAGTTAGCAGCTGCTTTTTCTCCAACCCTAGTCGTTTCAGAACAAATAGAAGCGACACCAGTAGATACACCAATCACTCCTCAGGAAGATGTTCTTGGTTCTGCATTTGCAGCCGCAGATCCTCAACCTCAAACACAACCGGAATCGAATCCAGAACCCCCTCAACCAGCTGCATCTCCATCAGTTTTAGCTCCAGCGAGGGCCCCAATCGGTTCTACAAGACCATCTTCTTCTGCACCTTCTTTTGGGTCACCGGCGAATCCCACTTTTGGTACGGTTCCACAGGGCCAACCTACATTTGGAGGAGTTAACCCCTCTACTCCTACTCCTCGACCAGCAGGTACGGGAAAGGTGAGGAGGGGTGGTTTTCCAGGTATTCGATCTACAATTCAAACAGGAGTTAACTGTGCATCATGTGGTATTGGTGTTGAACATCATTGGCGACATTGTCCAGTTTGCTCAAACAGATTGATATGATTATTCTTTGAATTTACCATTTTCAATTAGATGATTGTCTCCAAGTCTCACTGTTGCATCCGTTAGAATCCCTGTTGCACGAAGTTCGTGAGTTCGTCTCGTAGCAGGTTGTTGAAGAACAACATAACAACTTCCTAACACTTTTTCATCTTCAAGAGCGCTTCCAGAAATTCTTGCTTTTGGGTTCATTCCAAATCCGAATTCAATAATTTTGATTGATTCGATTCGTTCATCAATAAATTCCATGATTTGTTCTTTCAAAATTTCATCTTTAGGGACTTCAATATCCACCACATTCCCTTCATCAATTACAATATTTATTGATTCAGAAATTGAAATTGAGTCCCAAGTTCCATTGATTCTGATTACTCCACTCACACTTTCTGGTTTGACTTCTGCAAAGATTTTTCCAGCAGGTAGGTTTGTTACTTGTCCTGGACGATTACAGATTCCATTGTCTTCCAGATTCCATCTTCCAGCAATTGCTAGTTCCAATTTTTCGCCGTCTTGATTTGAAATGGTTACATTTCTGTGTTTTCTTAGAACTCTTGCCATACTAGCAATATGACTTTGTAATTCATCGAAGTCGGCAGTCATTCCACCTTCAATAAACATTGAACGAGTAACTCCTGGCATGGTAGCTATTCTTGCACCATCCTTCGAAGAAACTAATCTGGCTCTAGTGTGAGTGAGCGAATATCTAGTTGCAGCAATTACAACATGTTGTCTTCTCATTAGGTCTGCAACCGGAGCTGGAGGTTCTTGCCCATGTCGATGAGTACTAGGCATCATTACCATCAGTACTCGATCTGAAACTTGAGAACCCGCTTCGTAAAGTGCTTGTCCTATTTCTGCAGTATTTGGGTCGGTAATTATCAATAGATTTTCATGTCCACGTAATTGCATACAGGTTTCAATTACTGTTTTTGCAGAGTTTCGAATCTTCTCGTCTTCGTCTGATTGGGAGGCCAACGAATCCACATCTTTGTCCGCCGCCCCCATAGCACTCACTCCCCAAAGGTGGGGGTTGTTCTTCAATACGCGTCCGGATGCTAAACAATTTACCATGGCCTTCATAATGCTTCAAGTCCTGCATTACTGTATGAACAGGGGAATGAAAGGGTACACGTTGACATTGATTATGCTGATTTGTTCGCTATCTGGATGTTTACAGGCATTTGATGATGTGGTTGATGCAATTTCTGATGCAGGAGACGATTATCCCTCACTTGATTTGGGAGAAAGAGCACGCTCTTCGCCTGCTTTAATGCAATATGATGAGTGTGAAAATCTCCTTCAAGACCTCCAAACTGCTGTTTTTGAGGAGTCCCTTGTTTCTTTGGATCAATCTGCCTATTGGCATTGGACGGATTCTTATTATTATCGTGGAGGAGATGATATGTTATTCGATGGGGCGGTTCCTGAAACTGCATCGATGGATGAGAGTGTTGATTCAACAGTAGGAACCCCCGTTGTAGGTTCCTCGGAGCCATCAGAATCAAATGGACCAGTTGCGGGGACTGATTTCTCTGGAACTAATAATCAAGAGCAAGGAGTAGATGAAGCAGATTTCATGAAGACAGATGGTCGTTGGATTTACGTTCTAAATAATGGTAAACTGGTAATTCTCGGAGTCCCTGAATTTGGACAATTAGAGATGATATCAAACATGAGCCTTGAAGGATCTCCAATGCAGATGTTGATTGATGAGAATCGTTTAGTGATTGTTTCTAGTGTATACTATTGGAATCTTGAATCCGACGACCCATTACGAAATATAATGGCATTTGATGAACCGAATGAGTGGGGATATTACGATTACAGAATATCAAATTTGGTAAAGTATACTGTTATTGATGTCTCGAACAGAACGACTCCTGAAATAGAACGAGAAGTATACATCGAGGGGTATTATCATACTTCACGACTAGTCAATAGTACAGTTCGTAGTGTGACTCATGCACATACTTACATTGATGGATTGTTGACTTTCCCTGAATTGCCCTCTAACTATTGGGATTTAGATGATCGATATGAGCGAATGGATTTGTGGAATCAATCCATGTTCAAAGCAATTAATCAGAATAGAGAACTTGTTGATGGCTTAACATTGGAAGATTTTTCTCCTCGAATTCATGAAAGAACAACTGAAGGAGTATTTACTCATGCAGTAACTGCTGGAGATTGTAGTGAGTTTTCATCGGCTGAAGACGTAATGACAAGAGGATTCACAACCATTGCTACAATTGGTTTGTTTGAAGAAGAGACGACTTTACAAGTTGACCATATCGCATCGTCTTGGGTAAATGTGTATGCTTCTGGAAATATGATGATTCTTGCAGAACCAACTAACGATTGGTGGTGGTATTGGGGAACTGATGAATTGTTTGAGGATGAAACAAATATCCATGCTTTCGATATTTCAGAGCCAGCTAATACGGAATATATCGGTTCAGGTCGAGTTAAGGGAGATGTACAAGACCAGTTTTCAATTTCAGAATACAATGGTAGTATTCGTGTAGCTTCAACTTCTGATAATTGGGGCCGATGGTGGATGGCTACGATGGAAGTAGTTGAAGACATCGCGGTAGCGGTTGATTCTGTAATGACGGGAGAAAGCGATGAACTCGTTATTGAACCTGAGATTCCTGAATGTCTCGGTCCTTCAAACCATGTTACTGTTCTACAAGATGGTGGAGACGGTAGTTTAGACGTAGTTGGAGAAATCAATGATATTACATGCGGTGAGAGAATTTGGAGTGCTCGATTCGTTGGTGAAATTGGTTATCTTGTTACTTTCCGTAATATCGATCCATTATGGACGATCGATCTTTCTGACCCAACTTCTCCAACTATTCTTGGAGAGTTAGAAGTTCCCGGAGTTTCGACATACATCCATCCTTTGAATGAAGATCTTCTCTTAACCATAGGAATTGGTCCTGCTGGTGAGGATGGGTTTGGTTTAGATTGGTCTCAAACTCAAATCAGTCTTTTTGATGTGAGTGATTTAGATAATCCAAGGTTAGCGGATTCTCTTTCCTTATCTCCTGGATATATCGATGAAAATTGTGCGGACATCCGTCAATGTGGATGGTCTTGGTCTTGGTCAGAAGCTACGTATGAGCACAAGGCGTTCAATTATTGGGCTCCCGAGAATTTGTTGGCAGTTCCTCTTTCCACCCATCGTTGGGTTTACGATACAATTGTAGAGGATGATAGGACGTATACTTACTATGGTTATGAATTCGTATCGATGTTAAAATTGGTGAATGTCGATATTGAAAATAAGTCATTGTCACCTCACGGAGAAGTTGACCATTCTGCAATGTATGGAGACGGAGTTCAGGAATATTGGTATTCTAATACAGATATTCGTAGGTCGATATTTATGGGAGATTATGTGTATGCAATTTCTTCTGCAGGAATGACAGTTCATTTAACTGAGAATTTATCTCATGTTGTTACCGTAGATTTACCCGAAGATGACCCTGAAACCTATCACTACGAAGGGGCCGGTTCTAGCGGTGCTTCTGATGATGGGGCCGTTGCTGAAGATTCAGTAGAAAAAAGTTCATCCGAATCTTAGGGGCCTACCTGTTTGGCCACATTCTACCAATGATTTACCTTTGAATGAACCATCCTTGGTTCTGTTGTGTACAGGTATTCCATCTACGATAGTCCATATGGGCAATCCGGTAAATTCCATGCCTGCATAAGGTGTCCATCCTACACGAGTCCACGTATCGTTGTCAGTGATTCTTTTTCTGGTTTCTAAATCAACTAGTGTCAAATCACCATCGAACCCTTCTTTCAAAGATCCTTTATTTTTTATTCCGTATACTTTAGCTGGACCCTCGCACATCCAATGGACGACATCTGAGATACTGCATTTACCACCCATTGCGTGAGTGAGCATCAGAGGTAGTGAAGTTTCAACTCCTGGCATTCCTGCTGGAGCCTTTGGGAATCCTATTGATTTAGCTTCCAATGTATGAGGTGCATGATCGGTAACCACACAATCGATTGTACCATCTTTGAGACGCTTCCAGAGAGTTTCTTTATCTTCAGTGTATCGAATTGGTGGATTCATCAGAACTCTAGTGCCTCGTTCTTCAACATCATTTTGATCAAATGTGAGATGTTGAGTACAGACTTCGGTAGTGATAAGTTCTCCTTTGTTTGCAACCAACCAATCTGCTTCTGCTCCACTTGTCAAATGGACAATATGTAGACGATGGTCGTAATCTTTGGCCAAAGCAGATGCACGTTTCGTAGCCAATAGTGCACATTCAACATCTCTGCATTCGGCATGTGCTGCTATGTCTGTTCTATGTTGAAATTCAGCTATTCGAGACTGTAATCGAGTTTCATCTTCAGCGTGTGTTGCAATAATTCCTCCAGTGTTCGCAAAAATTTCCTCAAGATGTTTTTGTTCATCAACCAATAAATCTCCAGTACTGCTTCCCATGAAGACTTTGATTCCACAAACTCCATCCATTCCTTCTACACTTTGCAAGTCTTTGACATTGTTTTTTGTTGCACCAATAAAAAATCCGTGATGAGTAATTGCTCTTTTACCCGCAGCGTTAATTTTTGCTTCAATAGTGGCTCGATTTGTTGCATTTGGGATATTGTTTGGCATATCAAGGAAGGCCGTCACTCCTCCTGCAGCGGCGGCCCGGCTTCCACTTTCCAAATCTTCTTTTTCGGGTTGTCCTGGTTCTCGGAAGTGAACATGTGGGTCAATGACTCCCGGTAGAAGATGAAGTCCAGTCCCATCAATTACTAATTCGTGAGACTCAGGAACCAATCCTCCATGTGGAGCTATAGATTTAATCAATCCTTTAGAAACTCGTAAATCTCCTTCTACGATACGGTTTGGTAGAACCATCATCGCATTCTGTACAAGCAGGTCGCCTGTCATCAACCTCTAATTTGATTTCTAGTCCATCAACCCGTCGATTTTGAACTAACGATTTCTTATACGTGTCTAGATTCGGGAAAAGCAGCGAGGTGGGGTAGTCTGGTTATCCCGTCGGGCTCATAACCCGGAGACCGATGGTTCAAATCCATCCCTCGCTACCATTTTTTATCCATCGAGGGTCTTATCTATCTCGATTAGAATTGATTTTCCATGGGAGACAAGTTAATCACCATATTGTTGGCCTTTTCTTTCGTATTTTCTGGTTGTATTGGAGGCGATGAACAGTCCTCAGCCATTGATATATCTGTAGAGATGAGCGGTGCCCCAGATAGTATTCATTTTATCAAAGATGCAACAAATGGGTCATCAATAGAGGAAATGGAAGTATCATTTGATTTTACTGGAACTGAATCCTCTGGAGGAGCTCTGACCGAATTTTGGTTAGAACCAGGAGATGGGTCCCCTAGAATGTCTACTAATGCTGCTGATTCGAAGATTTTGATACGTAATTATGAATCATATGGGATGTTTCTAGCAGAAGCAGGAGCAAATGATTCAGGAGAGAATAGTATTCATGAAGAGATTACTATCACAGTAAATGGTGCATTCCACCTAAATCAGACAAGTCCAACAGGTGTAGACGAACCAGCAGATTTGCATATTGATTCGATGAATGTAAATAGTATCCAAAGCCCAGCAAGATTAGAAATTTCATCAACGATTACGAATGTAGAAAATTTTGCACAATTTCCGCCACCAGACGATGTAGAAATTACATGGCAATTATTTGATCCATCAGGAGAATTGATTGCAACACATACCCAAGTAATTGGTGAAGGCCAATCGTATACGTGGACACATAATGAAGAAAATCCAATGGATGGGGGATGGAATTTGATTATTGGAGACGCTGTTGATGAAGAGAATGTAAATCAAGAAACAACTGCATTGATGATATTCTAGAGTTTCAGTTTCGATAATAACTGAATTAGAACTGAAAGTGAAAAAAAAGTACACTGCCCTCCATCAAAACAAAAATACTTGAAAAATATAGAAAAGGCCCCCATCGTTTCTTCATATACTGCCGAATATTGGTTCGTAGTGAATTCGAGGAGATAGAAACCTATGGCAACGAAGAAGAAAAGCGAAATGAACATGGACGGCGAAGAGGAAGAGATTCCAATGGTCGAGATTGAAGAGGAAGAGGAGGCGACGATTGAGGACCTTCCTGGCGTAGGACCGGCGACTGCTGAGAAATTGAAAGAAGCAGGGTTTGACGATCTTCTAGCTATTGCAGTGATGAGTCCAACTGAGTTAGCAGAACAAGCAGAACTTGGTGAAGCAGTCTCTTCAAAAATTATTCAAGGTGCAAAGAAATTAGCAAATATAGGCGGATTTTTGAGTGGTAGTAAATTACTAGATAGGAGAAAGCAAGTTCTCAAGTTATCTAGTGGCTCAAGCGCACTTGATGAATTACTAGGTGGTGGTTTTGAAACACAAAGCATTTGCGAGGTATTCGGTGAATTTGGTAGTGGCAAAACACAGATTGGTCATCAATTAGCAGTGAATACATTGATGCCATTAGATCAGGGTGGATTAGCTGGAGAGGTATTCTATATCGATACCGAAGATACATTTCGCCCAGAAAGGATAGCACAAATGGCAGAAGCAATTGGCATGAATCCTGAAGATGCATTGGAAAGGATTCATGTGGCTCGAGCATACAATTCAGCACACCAAATGCTTCTTGTTGATGAAATAAAACGCATGTCAAAGTCAATCGATGTGAAATTAATCATTGTAGACTCATTGACTAGTCACTTTAGAGCTGAATATGTCGGTCGAGGCATGCTTGCTCCACGTCAACAGAAACTGAATCGACATTTGAAGGAATTAAAGCAACTTTCAGATGTACACAATGCATTGGTTTTAGTTACCAATCAAGTAATGTCAAACCCAGGAACAATGTGGGGAGATCCAACCAAGGCGATTGGTGGACATATTGTAGGGCATGCAAGCACATTCCGTTTGTATTTGAGGAAATCGAAGGGTGGCCGTAGAGTAGCACGTCTTATTGATAGTCCGAATTTACCTGAGGGCGATGCAGTAATTAGTGTAGTATCCGAAGGAATTCGTGACTAGTTAGGCTGGCAAATCTGCAAGTTTTTCTTGAACAGCATCAATGAGATGTCGAACAGTTTCTGGATCGAATGAAAATTCCAGTTCTGCAGCATTGAATAGTTCAGGTAGAGCTTTACTTCCTCCGAGTTTCATTGATTGAGCATAATTTTCCAGTGCTTTTTCAACTGATTCAAGTGATTGTAACCATATTTGTAATGCACCAAGTTGAGCAATTCCATATTCGATATAATAGAACGGATAAGTAAACAGATGCAATTGACGATGCCAACCGATATCTCGCATTTCTTCTATTCCATCCCATTCTACATCTGCTCCGAATCTTAACCGTAAATCTCTCCAAATTTCGGTGCGTTCTTCCTTGGTATGACCAGGGTTTGTGTGCACCCAATGTTGGAATGCGTCTATTGTTGCAATCCATGGAAGAAGACTTACAATCCCTTCTAGGTGTGTTCTCCTTGCTCGATCTCCATCCGTTTTTGAATAGAATTCTTCTAGATGTGGATGTACCAAGAGTTCCATACTCATGGCGGCTACTTCTGCGTATTCTATTGGCGGGTCCCGATGATCAATCAAGTCTAATCCACTAGAATAAATTGCATGAAATGCATGTCCTGCTTCGTGTACCATTGTCTCCAAATCTCTTTGTAATCCAGTAGCATTCATGAAAATAAATGGTCTTCGAATACGATCAAAACTAATCTGATAACCTCCAGGTGCCTTTCCTTTTCTACTATCTAAGTCCAATGATTTACCATCTCTAAGGCTATCAAACATAGTCCCAAGTTCATTGCTGATTTTGTGAAACATTTTCGAAGTCCCCGTTACCATCTCTTCTACATCATTGAACGGTTTTAGTGGGGGTCTACCATATACATCAACTCCTAAATCCCATGGTCTTAGAGAATTAACATCTAACAATTCCTTTCTTTGTTTGTCTAGATTTCTTCCTAATGGCACACATATTTGTTCTGCAGCTGCATGGAAATCTGCACAATCAGTTGGAGTGTAATCGAATCTATGTTTTGCAACAAATGCATAGTCTCGATAATTTTCAAAACCTGCATTGATTGCTATTTGATGCCTAATAACTAGCATTTGTTCGTATAGATTGTCAATTTTATCTGCATCTTTTGCCCTTCTTTCCCATACAACTTTCCATGCTTGTTCTCTTGTATTTCTGTCTGTAACTTGAAGAAATTTTCCCATTTGTTGCATTGTTCTTTCTTCTCCTTCAAAAGTCACCATCATTGAACCACAAATTTCTTCATATTTTTGCCCTAATTTGGTTAATTCAGTTCGTAGAGGGATATTTTCTTCTCTGAAAATTTCAATGTCCGCACGTATATCTCTTATCATTACTCCATATGTTTCTACATCTAATTTGTCTATAGCAGGAGATTCCATTATTCTACGATTTAAGCGATCTCCTATTGCAGAAAGTTTTGGTTCAACGTTTTCAACAAAATCAAGATATGCATTTTTTTTGTCTTCATCTTCAGTTGCACATGTCATCGCAACATACAATCTGGAACCTGCTTCCGATACCCATTCGCGAAGTTCACTTTCGTCTTTGATTATGGTTTCTAATTGTTCGACATTTTCTAGAGAACGAGTGACCAAATCTTCGTATAGAGGTTCCAACTGTTCCCAAGAGGTTGCATTCAATTCACTTGGAACGAAGCCCATGATGTGGCAAAGGTCAAGGAGACTCGTAAATCATTCTGTTCTAACTGAAAGAGGTCCATCAGGGAGTGGTCCCTCTTCTCTAGTCCATTTGGCACATTTCCATACTTCGATGGAGTCCTTCACTTTTTGTCGCATTTCTTCTAAACCAGGGTGGTCTGGATTATTTTTCTCTGTCCAACAAGCTATGCAATACCTCTTTCCATTTTTATCCAAGTAATTCATTGGAGTACAAGCTACTCCACACGTAACACAATTTCGAAGACCATGAAACTTCGGCATTATCCCTTGGGAGAAGTGCCTACCCTATGAGTTTCACGATTGAATAATCAAATATCTGCTGATGCTGCATGTGCAAGAATCACTTGTTCAATTTGATCAAAGGATAAGTCGCGATCAATTCCAAGACGCTTTGGGCCATCTGTATTTGGCGAAGGGCGAGCAGTCCACAAATCCCCATTCAACCAAGTCATTGCTTCCGAGGCATTAATTTCGTTCTTTTTATCGATATTTGGATATATTTTTGATTGCCCGTAATCATCGAAACCTGGATGTTCAGGAAGATGCAATAACCATGCATGTTCATCTCCGTTTCTAACTCCTGCCCGTTCAAATGCGACTCGAATCTGATGTGTTCCCGATAGGATTCTAATGAATTCAGCATCGATTGTTCTTGCAACCATTTTTCTTAATGCTTCATTTCTTACAGCATGAGACCAAACTGCCCATAGATGACGTTCACTTGTAGCCACTATCCCTGAAATCATTACCCATCTTTCTGAAGGTCTAATTTCTAACCAAGTTTTAACTAAATCTTTTGAATCTTCAACTGGCTTATTAAATTTAATTCCCCAAGCTGGGAACCATGGGATTTGCGCAGGTTCCATGTAGGTCGCTTAAGGTGATTGAACTTCAAACCACCTTATTTTTTCCTCAAAATAATTTGTTGTGCATTTGTAATTACAGTTTCTACCAGTTTAGGACTCCAACCTCTGATCCCTTCTAATTTGGAACGATCTCTAGGCCCCATCTCAGATACATCGTAAATGGATTCTAGTCCGATCCCTTTCATTTCTCTTGCCCGAACTCTTCCTACATTTCGAATTGCTATAAGACCTAGAATATCCGCTTTGCATCCATATCTAATTCGTCGTTGTGTTTCTGAAATATATTCTGAAACTATCGAGGCTGTATCTGAGGCTTCTCCCATTACTTCTTCATCTAAAGCGAGCATTCTTCGACTAGAGTATAGTAACCATTCTGCTAGTTCGACCCTTGTTCTAACATCGCCAGGATGGGCATCAAATTTTGCTTCGATTTCTCTCATTGATTTTTCTTCCATCCATTCTTCAAGAACACAAAGAGCCTTAATTCGCATATTTTCATTCTCAATATCTGTTGGAATTTCTACCTCATTTAATTCTTCAAAGGTCAGTAATTTATTGAATTTCATCGCTTCTGAAAAATCTTCTATTTCCTCTGATTCTTTTGATTTTACCCACATTGATATGAAATCAGGAGTACACGATACCAAATGAATTAAACTTCTAGGATGAAGTTGTCTATTTTCATCTAAACCTTGTATAATTCTAACTGATCTTCTAAGACCCCTGCGAAGAATATGTCCCGATACAGGATTCAGATAGAGTCTAGAAATTGTGTCTCCAAAAGAAGTAGCAGAATATGTCATAGCAGGATTTTCTTCCATTTCTAATTCGTAATTATCTCGGATCTTTGCAGCAGTGCTGAAGCCAAAAACAGCTGGCCCCTTTCTTTTAGGAAGTGGTTGGAGTTCGGGTTCATTCCATTCTAGGCCATCTAAGGCGGTTGCTGCTGCTGCCCATGATGGTATTTCATCTTCCCAATCTTCTTCTGAATCTCCATCCTTTTCTCTCTCTTGTATTCGTTCTATCACTGTATTGCTTTCTCCATCTCTACTTATCATTTCTTTATCGACTAACCAATCAATCATTGAATCAATTCTTTGTTTCAATTCTTCTGTTCGAATTTGTTGGGCTAGTAATGTTTGATCAAAGAATCTACCCAATGCATCTCGATCAGTTAATCCACCACTAGCTATTGATGAGAGAACATGTGAAAGCAATGCATCTTCAAGTTGTGATCGAACATCTTCTGGTTCGCCAAATAGGTATTTTTCCACCACTTTATCTCTTGCTGCATCATTTTTTACCATTATCCATGATTCACCATGATCGTCGTACGCTGGCCTTCCTGCTCGACCTTGCATTTGTTGAATTTCCATTACTGAAATTGGTTTTGATCCAGTCCCATCCCATCTTGTCCAATCTCTAATTACAACCCTTCGAGCAGGTAGATTAACTCCAGCAGCAAGTGTGGGAGTTGCACAAATACACTTCAACAATCCTTCTTTGAATGCTTGTTCAACGATATTTCTTTGTTTGCCTGTAAGCCCAGCATGATGAAATGCCACTCCTCCTTTAATTGCATTAGAAAGACGATCTGAAAGATTAGAACTATCTTCTCCTTTCGATATTTTTTTGGCTAATTTTTCCAATTCTTCTACTTCATCAGCAAATTCATCAAAATTTGTTAGAGATTTGCCTCTTTTCGCCCCCAACTCTCTTGCTTCTTTTTCCGCAGATGCTCTAGTTTTCACGAATAGAATCATTTGGCCTCCATCCACAATTGTATCTTCAAGAATTGCATTCGTGATTTTTGTTTTCTTTCCCTCCAATGTTCTAGGTTCAGGAAGATTTGCCTCTGTACTAGGACCTATAGATCTATGGATTTCTAAGTCTAATCCTGTCAAGGTTCCTTGTTGCAAACTAACCGGTCTCCATTCTGATTCAATTAACTCAGCATCTAACCATTGAGCCAGTTCTCGCGGATTCCCTACAGTTGCAGATAATGCAATTCGTTGTGCGTCTGGATTAAGATGACGTAATCTTGCTAGGAGAACTTCCAGTGTTGGCCCTCTAGAGGAATCATTGATTAGGTGAAATTCGTCTGCAATAATGATGCTTAAACGTTCAGAAAATGTGGGATTGTTCCTTAAAATAGAATCCATTTTTTCTGAGGTACATACTACGATGTCTGAATTTTCAATGCCTCCAGATTCTCCATCACGATCTCCAATTGCTATCCCTACAGTTAGTCCTACAGTTTCTGCTAGATTGCGTAATTCCTCCACTTTTTCGTTGGCTAGGGCCTTTAGTGGTACAATGTAGAATGCGCGCTCTCCAGATTCGGCATCTCGTAGTTTTTGTAAAATCGCCAAATAAGCAATTAGCGATTTCCCACTCGCAGTCGGGGTTGCTAAAAGTAAGTTCTTTCCTTCTAGAGCAGGGCCAATGGCCTTCGCTTGAGGGGGGTGCAGTGTAGTGATTCCATGTTGTTTCAAATGCTTAACAATTCTAGAATCTAAACCCAGAGAACTTACCTTGATGGGTCGTTCTCCCGGGTCCATGCGTTGTTGTATTGCTTCATTGTCCTAAAGCATGACGCGTGATGTCTTGATTCCGCATAGCCTAAGTGCTTAATCTCGATAGGTACTGCATGGATGCAGGCGATGGCGCTACTGATGTCCTTCAGGATTTAGAGGAAGAACCAGATGTCAATGATTGGGTTGAGATTTTTTGGGGTTGCTTTCTAGTAGCCATTGGACTTCATCGATTATTCCACCCAGGTGATTTACTAGACGATAGTGCGATGAGATGGATTGCAGGTGGAGTCGTTGGTCTTGGAATTGCTTGGATTGGACATGGATTGAAGGATATGATGGTAAAAGAAACCAGAAGGGCTACCGCCGCTCTATTGGATGGTGAATCGAATCCTTCTGTAGATTACAGTTTGATTCGAGACGTTCTTCTTCATCCATCTGAATACCGTTCTTTCCTCCAATTTGCATATGAGCAGGCATTCAGTGACGGCATTCTTACAGAAGAAGAAATGGCCGAATTATCGGAGATTGCCAAGGTTTTGGATCTAAACGATCCTGAAGTTTCCAGAATCGCTACAATTGCAGCTATTAATTCTGCTTTAGCCGATGGACAAGTTAGCGAGACTGAAAGAATACTAATTCATCACGCTGCAAAGCCTTTAGGATTTTCAGATGAGCAATTCAAAGCAATTGATTCAGCATTAGAAGACGGAGTAATCGATGATTCCGAACGTAAGATGTTAATGGAAATGATTGGTGGCCTTCAGAATGAAGAAGAGTGATTAATTTACTTTCATTTTTAGTACAATTTCTTTCGCTTTTTTTCTTTGACTTGTTGTAATAATTCCTATTACGGATAGGACACCAAATCCTAATCCTAGTAAAAATCCTGAGAATAATGGGTACGATGGGGCTCCTGTAATCCCACTTAGTGTAGGGGTAATAGAGGAAGTGTGAGCCACATTAGTTCGTATTGATAGGTCAATAGCATCTAGTCCACAATCACAATATGATACTGTAATTAATTCTGGAAGAAGCCTGATTGTGAAGTCATTCCATTCGCCCCAATCTACTGAATTTGGTCTTGTAGTCCATACTCGTTCAGAAACTGAACCTTCTCCTACAGACTCAATCATATCCCAATCGATATGAAGAATCGTTCCAACTGGTTTTTCGTTTGAAATCAAACTCGCTTCAAGAAGTAATAAATCTAAACTTAGTAATCTTCCTGCTCTGAGGATATACATTATTTGTTGATTTGAATCAAGAGAATGTTTCCTCATTTCATCAAATATCAATCGATCTAAATCTATATCATTCAATTCATCAGTTTGAATTTGCCATCTTCCATCTCCTGTAGGGTGAACTCGTTCAATGTGAAGTCGCACAGCAAAATTTTCTCCCGCCTCTGTACCAAAAAAACCAGTAGCGATATCTACATTATCTTCGATTACAGACTTGGCTACTAGTTCAAGCCTACTTTCTATCCATTCATCTAGTGATTTTTCTGAATCATCAGGTAAACTGGAAATTGTAGCTGCGAGAGGAGTAGTTACAGAACCAATTACAATCAGTATCATTGCGCATGGGAGCCCCCATTTTCGACTAAATGGGTTAATGATTGGCATTTTCAAAATCAATCCCGTAATTATCATTCCACTTCCTACTAGGACAATTGAACTACCTCCTATTCCATCGGAATCTTCTGTTTCGGTTGATTGTCCAATCCATCCTGTCCCAGTTGGCCAACGGGCATCTAGTTCGAAATCACTTACTTCCATTGCTCCCGTTCCAGGCAATATCTCATTGGCAGTCCAATGATAGACTCCAAATCGATTACTTTCACCGTAAAAGCAGAGACGTAATTGTGCTTTATCTTCCAGATTCCATACTATTACACTTTGAATTAGCTCACCTTGTTGAGTAGTTCGAATAGATGGAGACGGTTGAATTCGTCCTTCAAGGTTATCTAATATTGGAGTAATTTCGGTGATTGCAATTTCGGATGGCATGGGATTCCACGTCAAGTCTACTCTAAGTTCCGAAGCCCTTTCTCCAACACTAAATGTGAAACAGTCAATATCCTCTCCAATCAATGCACCATTGATTTTGTCTCCTACCTCAACTGATTTTGGTTCTGTAAACGAACTTGGCTCATCTACATCTACGGCTTGTTGATTTAATGACCATTGTATTGGAAGTTCAAAATATGTCGAACCTGATAGTCTCAGATTCCAAGTAACTGGTCTATCAATTTCAAAAGATAATGTCAATTTAATGATATCATTCGGAGATAAGATACGTCCTGATGACAAATCAATTTCTTGATCTTCCAGCCTATATTCGTTTGCAGATGTGAGAGGAGTACCCATTTCCCCCTCTATCAACCATTCATTGTTTGATGGGCCAATTGCCAATATAATGTTTAAATCTGGGCGTATATATTCTCCTGGGTCTTCTTCTATTGTCAAATCAACAATTAATTCATCCATTGTGATTGGAATTAATGCGTGAGACGATTGAGGGGGGGACATTGTGAACTCAAATCGAACAATTTCTGGAGATATTGGGGAAGCAGTACTTTCAGTATTCTTAATTTCACTTATTCCAGTGATTGAATTGGTTAGTTGACAATTTGATTCATCTATACATATTGCATTCAATAATGTTTGATTTGTCGAAAGTTCTCCTTGAACATTAGGAATGAATCCAATTAGGAAAATAATTGAGAGGAAAACAGCAGTTCTATGCAGAACCCCCCTCATATCTCTCCCTCTTCATTGTGCATGATGAGTTTGTCCCACTGGTGAATCAATTAGAGTAACCTTACATTTCCTGCAGAGATACCTGCCATTGCTTTTCCTTGTTCTAGGATGTTGTTTGTTGCATTTCGGGCAAGTCCAGAACCATTTTGAAGCCCTATTTCGAAGATATTTTCCAAATTCCTTTCCAGCACTTTTTGCCTTTTCATCTGGCCATAGATTTTCCAATTCTCTAAAAACTGAATCATGCCGAATATTTCCAATGGCATGTAAGTATTCATGGAACATGAGAAATCTTGCATAATGAAGCCATTTTTCATTCAGAGCTTCTGGGTGAATTGCAACTTCTTTTACATCTTCTATTCTCTTTTTGTAACCCTTTGGACCGGGATTAAATCGACATACAGCATGCATTCTAGTAGCATTTTTTCGAATTAAGCCTAGAGGGATTTGTTTCAATTTTTCTTCTTCTTCTAAATTGATTAATTTCAAAATCCTCATTACAGGAAGAACAATCTTTCGAAGTTCCTCCAGTTGTTCATTCGTCATTTTATTTCCTCAGTTCCATCTATGATATGCGGGATGCCCTTCTTTTACCGCTACAAACAACCCTTCGCCCCTAGCACACAGAATTTCATTTGCAAACATCTCCATTCGAATTGATGCTCGATCATCTAGAAGTTCGATTACTTCACTAGTTATTGTCAATTCAGCCCCATGGGGAGTTGGTCTTCTGAGTTGTACACTATAATTTGCAGTTACTGTACAGGGTGGCTCTGAATCTCCGTGCAAATTCATAATCGCCATTGCAGCAGTCCAGTTACCGTGACAATCGAGTAATGTCCCAATGATTCCTCCATTTACCATTCCAGGAAATGCTTGGTGATGATCTTCGGTATTGAATGACATCTTGAGGCCATGTTCTACATCCTTACGTTTGAATGAACGAATTCGCAAACCATCTTTATTTGCAGGCCCACAACCAAAGCAAATTGAATTCGGAGCATGTATTTCTTGCACTGACTCTTCTCCTTCCATGTTTGACGACAAATTTCTCGGTCCTTGAGTTTCGGGGTCCAAGAATAGTTAAAATTTTCATTAATTCAACATCAGGGTTCAAAGACCCACAAATATCCCCTACTAACGGAGAATCAATCTTGGCGTCTAGAAAGAAGAAGACTGGGGCTTCAAAGAAGCCATCGACAAAGGTCTCTAATCAACTACCTAGAAGTCGTCGAGCAAAGGTTGAGAAGGCCTTGGAGAAAAAAGAAAATCCATTGGGCTCATTAAAATCGAAGAAGAAACCGAAAACACATCGCTTTGCAAGAACTAGGACTAAACCCGGAGAAATGAGAACGATTCGCTTTCCTCTTTTAGAAACTTCAATGGGTGATCCTTGGCCCATTCGTGTCACTATAATTCATGGGGCTAAACCTGGTCCAGTACTCACATTATTGGGCGCAGTTCATGGAGATGAATTGGTTGGTCCGATGGCCCTAACCCATCTTTTAGGCTCCTCTTTTTCAGGATCTGAAAAGCCATTAGATCCGAATTTACTTGCTGGAACAATACGTATTGTGCCAGTAGTAAACTTGCCAGGATATCGAATGAGGAGTAGATATTTCCCTGATGGTAGAGATTTGAATCGAGAATCTCCGGGAACTGAAAATGGAAATACAACTTCTAGAGTTGCTAATCGTATTTTTCAGAATATTATCTTAGGTTCTGATTATGTTATTGACTTACATACTGCTGCTAGAGGTAGAACAAATTTACCACAAATTCGTGCAGATCTTGCAGATGCACCTAGTAATGCAATAGCAAGAGGATTTGGGATAGAGGTGATTTTGGATTCATTAGGTCCTAAGGGATCATTTAGAAGATCAGCAAATGAAATGGGTATTGGGTATGGTACCTATGAAGGAGGAGGAGCAAACACATCTGATGCTGGTGCAGTGCAAGTTGCAATTTATGGAATCCTAAATGTCATGCGTTCTCTATCAATGATTTCAGGTCAACCTTCGAGGCCCAGAGCTCGTTTACTAGCCCATGGTTCAACGTGGATTCGGTCAGATCAAGGAGGTTTATTGGACATGAGAACTCCAGCAGGACGTTTTGTTGAAGAAGGCGAAGTTGTTGCAACAATTACCGACCCTGAACGACCAGGTGCAATAGAAAATGTTCTTTCCCCAAGTCGTGGATTATTGATTTGTACTGCCACAAATCCATATGTGAATTCTGGTGCACCTGTAGGACANCTTCTTCCAATTCATAGAGGNATTAGGGCAGTTGAGTCAATNTTAGACAAAGATCGTCAACTNGTTCCATCTGGAACTGATGGTGATCCACCTTGGAGAGAGGAAACTGAGGTAGATGAGATTGAAGTTGAAGGAGAATGGGTTGCAGGAAATGTCGATGGAGGATGGCANTCNGAAATCAATTCACCNCCNCCATCAGTTTCTGCTGAAGAAGAAGCNGCTGAATCTTAATTTCAAGGTCTTTCTTCATAGAAATCAGGTGCTCTTGGTACTTGATTTTCGTATAATGNAATNTTCTTTCNTTGATGCATGGGNGGNGGTGTCCANGCCTTTACAGATTGCTTTTGTCTAGAACTTCTAGCCATNAATATAGCAATNAGTAATACTATCAAGATTCCAAGAATNACCAATANCATATCAGTGGAAATTGGTAAGTNATTCAAAGAATTGGATTCTTCTTGTCCTCCTGACTTATCNTCCTCATCTTCATCATCGATGANTGGTTCAGGNTCAGGTTCAGGNTCAGGCTCAGNCTCAGGNNCAGGTTCAGGTTCNGGAACGGTTTCAGCAACTAATCTAACAGTCCAACTCAATTCAATCGATCCATTGGCATCTTCTAACATGACCTTGAAAACNACAGTTATTCTTCCTTGGACACAAGATGTTGCTTCAAAATCATNCANTGGATTATTGCAATCAATTGATGGAANAATTAATCCAGAAGATGTTCCATTGATTATTTCTGTATCTCTATACCATGTTTCATTCAGTTGAACACCTGCAGGNGCTCCACTCCAAGAAAATGTGATTGGATTATCTGTAATAATATGTTCAAAGAAATTTGAAGTGGGACTTTGAGTAAGTACNGCACNTCGGTCCACATCTTCATCTACNATCGAATCACAATCGTCATCTATTCCATTCCAAATNTCTGGNGCTCCNGGATAAATTGAAGNATNATTATCATNGCAATCAAAGAGCCATAAAATCCCATCAGTATCTGCNTCGATTTCAGGTATTAGAGGATCTGTAGAATGTATATTGACTTCTTCACCATCTTTTAGTCCATCACCATCNGTGTCGTTTANGTTTGGATTAGTATTGTGAATATGAAATTCATCATGNTCGTACAAACCATCGTTATCCGAATCAAGTGTCAGGAAAATTTCATCAATTTCTGAATCACAATCCTGATCAATTCCATCCAAAATCTCGATGGCATTCGGATNTATCGAAGCATTAGTATCTACACAATCTTGGAACCAATAAAATCCATCTCCGTCAGAATCTTGATCTACAACNAATGGATNNGTTGAATGAATATTTACTTCATCACCATCAGATAAACCATCNCCATCNGTATCNGCATTATTTGGGTCTGTAAGGTGAGTATGATACTCTTCATAGTCCGTTAATCCATCANTATCTNCATCCATGAATTCAAATCCTTCATCAATTAATGAATCACAATCATCGTCAATTCCATTCAGAAGTTCTGGCCTACCAGGATTGATATTTGGGTCATTATCATCACAGTCTCCAAACCAATAGTACAAGTCTGAATCCGCATCAACATCGATAACCAAGGGATCGCTTCCATAGATTAGTACTTCTTCTCCATCTGTTAGCCCATCACCATCAGTATCAGACAGATTTGGATTGGTAGAATTAACCAAAACTTCTGTTCCATCATTTAATCCATCTCCATCAGAATCGGGGTTATTTGGGTCAGTGGATTCATTTAGAATTTCATCTCCATCATTTAATCCATCTCCATCCGTATCGGCAAGAGAAGGATTGGTATTGTGAATATTNGTTTCATTGACATCAGTAAGTCCATCTCCATCGGTATCTCGATNTTCGTCAACACCATAGAAGTCCAGATGCCAGTCAACGAATGTACCTGTATCTCCGTTTGCCTTATCTTCAACNGAAAGNGTCCAATCTCCNAGAGNATATTCGTCAAGATGACGTACTGAACCAAATGACCAAGCAATGAAATCATTANNATNATCTCCATGTTTATCACTTAGNATCGAATTTGTACCATCTGGNGAAGTTAGGATGATTTCTAAGTCNCCACGTGCNGAATGAGTGATGTTGACNACTATNTCCACATGCTCAATTTTGAGATCTTGGTTTACTGTAATGGTATCAGTAACTGGTGCTCCATTGTCGGGAATAGAAGTTCCTGGACTAGAAATTGAAGTGCCAAACGAACTTTCATTTGACAATTTTGTCCAATTAGCNGCTAAAGTTACTGCAGCATGAGCATCAGCAGCNCCAAATCCNTATTTATGTGAAATTTCNTGTCCTGCTCCATTNGTACTCCANGACGAATCACTAGCGTCATTTTTCTTAGCNGAATGAGCCAAAATTCCCATTACATCTCTTGCTGTCAAAGTAGGGTCAACNTCTAGAATTAGTGCCGTAACTCCAGAAACTAGAGGGCAAGCAGCAGANGTACCTCCAAACGAAGNGGTAAAATCTCCNGANGTATATCCTGGATTGCCGGGAANATCNGCNGTGTAGATGCCTGAGGAACCTCCATTCGAGTGNCCTACAATCCAGATATTNGCTCCATCTTCAGAANATGATNNTTGCTTTCCATCATCACCGATTGCTCCGACAGCAATTGTTTGTCTAGCATTTGCATAGCCATCATAGTTGGAGTNATCATTANCANTGCCTCCGTTTCCTCCAGCCCATGTGATTACATTNCCNTATCCACTTCTACCTGAANAGAAATCAGATTCTAATGCTGCAACAGTATAAGGTCCAGGGCCNGTTACAGACCATTGCCATCCATAATGTCCATCAGGAGGGCCCCANGAGTTACTGTAAATGTCATTATTATGATTATCTAAACTTAGAGCCTGAGCTTCCATTGCATCCGTNTTTGANCAAACAATCAGNCGNGAACCACTAGTGTTTGCTCCATATGCAACACCTGCTATGCCGAAACTGTTGTTTCCACGCCCAGCTGCAANTCCTGCAGAAGCGGTTCCATGAGCGTCATTCCCAGAAGGGGCGGGGTCTGCATCGTTACTGCAATAATCATAGGAACTAGANGATTGATACCCNGANGATAAATCAGAATGCGAATGAGCTAATCCATCATCAANAATTGAAATCTGAATTCCACTNCCATTTACNATATCCCAAGCGTCTGTAACATTGGCATCNACACCTACTGTTCCNCCACTTTGTCCAGTATTATTCAAATGCCATTGTGAAGATAACAATGGATCATTCAGAACNGCTCTAGTTTGATGCTGTTGTGGTCGATCNGGGAGACTTCTTTCGATTATTCCCTTTTCTTGTAAATTAGAGAGGATACTAGGGGCATTNTTTGGATTTTCAAAATTCCAAAACCAAGCTCCCTCAAGGAGAGGNGCTTCNTCTATTTNTATAGTTGAATCAATCCAAGGTTGAATTTNTTCAGGATTAATTGTAGTAATTACCAACCATTGTTCGGGTGGTTCTTCTGAAATAGAATTCTCAAACGCTTCAACTTGGAAGAANGCCCTTTGAACAGCTCCAGAATANGTATGGAAGATTTCTTCTGTTTGNGGGGGCANCTCTTGAGCNGATGCAAAAGGTGTCATCAGAGACAGNAACATCAGTGCAGTGAGGGTACACACTGTCCCGCGCATACCCACTCATGGGTTCCGAAGCGTCATAGTGGTTTGCTATGCTNCAAGGAACTGATTTACTTCANTTTTNACTTCTTCATCTGTCATTAAACGCCGTTGTGATTTGGCAACATCNAANAGATGTGAAACTAAATTATCGTCNGCCTGATAGCCATTCTTTTCNAACCAAAANACAATGTTNGAACGTCCAGACATATGTCCAATTCTGATNATTTGCTCTAGCCCAAAGTCTTGAGCAGGTACNCCGCTGTAAATTCTATCTGCAAGCCAATCATCGCCCTTTTTCATTGCTTTAACAACTGCACTAGCATGAACTCCAGTGCCAGTTTCAAAAGCATCTTGACCGAAGACAGGATAATTTCTAGGAAGATCAACCTCAACGTATTCGTTGGCCTTTCTCATGTATTCATTTAGGGAGGTCAGGTCGTTATCGATGGCCCCCATTAGTTTTAGATTCACCAATGTTTGATCTATTGGAGCATTACCTGCTCTTTCACCTACTCCTAAAGCGGTTCCATGAATTACATCTGCACCTGCATAATAAGCGGCAATATTGTTTGCTACCCCTAGTCCACGATCTTGATGTCCATGCCAATTAACTTCGATATCTCTTCGTTTGAAGCCAGCATCAGGAATTACTTCATCCTGAACGAAACGTAGTAATTGTTCGACTCCATTTGGGGTAACATGGCCACAAGTATCACACACACAGAGTCGATCTGCTCCAAGTTCTAGTGCTTTAGTATACACTGCTTTGATGTCCTCTGGTTTTGATCGAGTAGTATCTTCTGTTACAAACATCACAGGAATATCATTCTCTACAGCGAATGTAATTGCTTTCTCTGCTGTAGATATTATTTTGTCCATTGTCCAATTTTCAGTATATTGGCGGATTGGACTAGTGCCGAGGAAGGCACTTGCTTGAATTTGCATCTCATGTTTTGCTTGAAGGTCAACAATTGGTTCAATATCTCCAACTACGGTTCTAACTGCACAACCTGGTCTGATTTCGTAATCATTTTCTTTGATATGGCTTAACATCGCATCTATATGATCAACGTGAAAAGGTCCGGCACCAGGAAGACCAAGATCTACCTTCTGAATTCCTAGATTTTCCATATGGTCTAGTAACTCAATTTTTTCTTCTATTCTGGGATTTCTTGCTGAAGGACTTTGAAGACCATCACGGAGTGTTTCATCATCAAACCATATTGGATGAGGATGAGCGCTTTCATCTCTAGTGAAGTCATGTTGGATAATATTCCAATCGTAGATTAGGTCCTTCTCGTCCATGCGCTCCCCCCCTCGGTGAACTAGAGAAGTAAGACTATCGTATCAATGCCGCGCTCAATTATTTTGATTTGCAAGAGACTCATTTCTGAAAATCATGACACTTATTAGAATTAAGAAAATCAATGAAGCAATTGTATTCAGTGATGAAATTACCAGCCCGATGAACATCAGCGCTAGGTAATAGAGAGAAATTCGAAATGAACGCGCTGCAGATGGTATCCTACCTTTATCATCAATCTCCTCTGAAACATCGATCTTTAGTAAACTACGGAAATACCAGATTCCTAGAACCATTGCAATAGCGGTCCAAGTCACTGCACCTTCAGTGCCTACAGCTTCAATATCCATCCAAGGAATTGCTGAAATTGCGATTAAAAGTAAACCATAAATTTTCATTTCTAATAGCGTTCTATCTGGTCCCTTTACCCAAGGCATCATTGGAACACCTACTTTTTCATATTCTGATGAACGATATAATGCAAGGGCCCAGAAGTGAGGAGGAGTCCAAAGAAAAATCAGTGCAAACATCAACCAAGGAAGAGGATCTCCTCCTAGGAAAAATGGATTTGAAATATTGAGTTCATTTGCTGGAATTGCTGCTGCCCAACCAATAAGGGGTGGAGTAGAACCTGCAATCCCACCAATTACAATATTTTGAGTCGAAGATCGTTTCAACCACATGGTATAGATTAGAACATAAAATAGGATACTAAATCCCGACCAAAAAGCAGCAACTGCATTTGTCATTGCCATGAACCAAGCAACACCGAGAATTGAGATAGAAATTCCAAACCAAAGAGCATTGTTTGGGCTAACAGCCCCAGAAGGAACAGGTCTTCTATCTGTTCTGTTCATCTCCGGATCAATATCTCTATCATACCACATGTTGATTGAATTAGCACCGCCTGCTGTAAGAAGACCTCCAATGATAACAACAAACATTACTTGTCCTGTGTGAAGAATCTCCCAATTTCCACTTATTCTCCATTCTAGAGCATCATGGATGAGAACCGCACAGAGGGCAGTGATCTGTAGTAGAATCAAAACTCTCGGTTTCATCAAGGCAACATAGGCCCTAATTCCAGTATTTTCTGGTTCACTCACAGAATGTCCCCCGCATCACTGTGCATTGAATAATTGGGTTGATTGAGGGCTAAAAACATCATTCCTCCTCCACATTGTTGTTTCCATGAAAATTTATGATGATCAATGTTGAAGCAAAGAGTAAGAAGGTCAGTGATGCTAAGAGGAGATGTAAAACAGATAACCATTCATAGAAGCCAGATTCAACGGTCCAAGATAGAATATATGCTGCTCCGAGAATCATGTTTAGGAAATATGTTAATCCTCCAAAATTTGCAATCTTCTGAATACAATTATCTTTAGAGGCCCATCTTTCTTCTTTTCCGAACCAGATTAGAATAACGAATACTGTAATTACCAACCATCGATGAATGGCTTGAGATTGAATGATTACATCCTGAATGACAAATCCAAGAGTTCCTGAGCATAGTGGCCAAGAATCAGGGAATCCAGACACCCCGCATGCTTCATTCGCACCTTCGGTGGTTGAAACAAATGCTCCGACCAAGAGAACTGCAAGTGAACCAAAGGTAGCAATTGTCAATCTGTTTGTTGTTTTTTCTCCTAAAGTAATTGGTATTTTTTTGCCAAGATCTCTTTGCCAAGAAATATGGAGTGCAATTAGTGAAAGAGTGAAAATTAATGCAGAAACAAGGTGAAGAGCAACAGACCAATGCTCATTATCCCATTTCACCGTCAAGTATCCAATGAATCCTTGCCATATGACTAGTCCCAATGAAAGAGCTGAAAGTCGATATGATTCAGTTGAAAGGGACTCTCTTTTTCTTCTTACAATAAAGAATTGAAGAATCACTAGGGGGCCAAGAACAGAACCTGCCAAAAGACGATGAAACCACTCTGTAAAAATCTGAAAACTAGTATAGCGATGATCTGCTCCTCGAGAATCAATTTCATCGGGATTTTCACTCCACCAAGCGCCCTGTTCTTCTTCAGAGATATCAAACCCCCAAGTTCCAAAGCATAATGGCCAATCGGGACATGATTCACCTGCATCATAGATTCTAATTGTACCGCCTACTGCAATAACGGTTGCAGTGATTATAATCAGTATCATCGGAAGGTGGTGCCATTGCATCTTCCGTGAATCCATGAATGTCGGAGGGCAGAGGGGTATTTCAACGCCTGATGACTCCCATGGCCATGCGTTCCGATTTGTCTTTGGTTTTGCTTCTCGCGACGTTTCTCATTATTCCTTCTTCAATTATGGCAGTGCCCGTTGAAGTAGAAGATTCCCTTGGTCTTGATTCACCAGGGAGAATTGTCGATGCGGTAGTTTTGGATATCAATGGCACAGAAGGAGACGGTGAAAAATCTCGTAGGGTTCCAATGGTAATAGAATTACACACAGCAACGTGGTGTGACCCTTGCCGGCCAGCGGAAGTTGAATTGAATGAATTGCTCAATGTTTGGCCGAATTTAATTGCTCTACATCACCATTCATCGATATATGATCCTCTTTCGATTGAGTCGAGCAATCATACAAAAATCAACCAACGCGTTTTGGGTTATCCTACCTTGGTAATCGATGGACGTTGGTCTCTAAATGGTAGTAACCAGAGTCAAGATTTGTTTGAACTCGTTGCAGAGATTACTTCTGAAGGAGGGATTCGCTCATCTGCTCTAAGTGATTTCAGAATTGAAAATTGGAGTATAAATGAAGGAATAATTTCTGTTAATCTTAATGTATCAAATCCCACTCTTCAAGTGGATGTTTTCTATGTTGTTGATGGAGTAAATTTTGTTCCTTTAGGCATGTTATCTGATCTTGTAGTGGCTGGAGAGGTAGATGTAAAGGTGAATGCCACAGTTACTATTTCATTGAATGGTTCTAGAGCCAGTTCAATAGGTGATCAAGGACAATTGGTTATCGTGGCAAGAAACCCTGGTGAGGCAATATTGGTTTCTGGTTCGGACCGTTTACTATATGATGGATTTCAAATGACTCCTTTCACTACTACATCCCCCTCATTGTTTGAAGAGGTTTCATGGTTATTTTGGTTGATTTTACTTGGAGGAGTTGCTGCATTACTTCCAGCTTTACAGCATACTTTTCCACTACTTTGGTCCAGAAACCATTCAACAAATGAAGAAGAATAATCATTCGTGAGGTTCGATATCCATAGGCAATAGATGTCGCTCATATTCTAGCATAGCAATCTTTTGAGGATCCAGTACGAATCGAGTGTTAGAACCTTCTACCCCATACAATTGAATTAGTTCTTCTTTGAAATGTTCTCTAAGATCATCTTCACTTACATGAATTGGAGCACCCATACTAATTTGCAATGCTCTCGCACCAATGATTCGCGCCTTCTCAAATCTGGTGTGTTCTCGGATTGGCTTGACCATCTTGTATCACCTGACAGCCCTCCGAACTTCGGCTCTGCAATAAGTACTGCGCCTAGAGGGAATCTTCATTCCACACGTTCTATTAGCATGGCAACAGCATTTCCACCACCCAAACAAAGTGATACTATGCCTTTACTGCCATCGATTCTTCTCAATATTCCTAACATTGTAATTAGACAGCGAGTCCCAGAAGATCCCAAAGGATGACCCAGACTTACTGCACCTCCATGAAGGTTGAATCTATCATCGGGAATTCCAATCTCATTGGCTACTGCACATGAAGCAGATGCAAATGCTTCATTATGCTCATAAACATCGACATCTAATATCTCAAGTTTATTTCTTTCAAGCAGGGAATTGATTGCAGGAATTGGTGCATACATTACTCGCTTAGGTTCTACCCCACTAGTACATTGATCGATAATTCTAGCCAAAATGGGCCATCCTTGCTGGATCGCAAATTCTTCATCAGCCACCAAAACCGCACTTGCTCCGTCATTGAGAGTTGATGCATTTCCTGCAGTAATTTTACCATCCTTTTGGAAAACACTACGAAGACTTCCTAGAGTTTCTGAATCACTATTTTCTCTGATTCCTTCGTCTGTATTAATCTCAATTTTACATTCATCAGTATTTATCTGAACAGGGACAATTTCCCAATCAAACCACCCATTATCTCTAGCGGTGGCAGCTCTTTGATGAGATCTAACTGCGAATTGGTCCATTTCAGACCTTGAAATAGAGCATTCTTCCGCAATGACTTCGCCAGTATTTCCCATGTGCATGTCATTGTAAACATCCCATAGGCCATCATGAACCATTGAATAAATCAATGAATCTGGATTGATTTCTTCGCCCCTACGATATCCTGAGACAAGATGTGGGGCATTGGTCATACTTTCCATGCCACCTGCGATTACTGCTCTATATTCTCCTGCCCTGATTGCAGAAGAAGCAATCATTACCGATTTTAGGCTTGATCCACAAACCTTGTTGATTGTAGTACAAGGAGTAGAAACAGGTAATCCCGATCCAAGAGCAACTTGTCTTGCTGGGTTTTGTCCTGAACCTGCTTGGAGAACTTGTCCCATTAACACCTCATCGATAACTCCACTCTCGGGGTCAAATCCAGCATTCTGAATCAATCCTTTGACCGCACAAATCCCTAAATCAACAGCACTCATTTTAGAGAAAACACCCCTAAATTTCCCTATTGGAGTTCGCGCAACAGCGCAAATAACAGGTGTCCTCATGGCACTAGTAGAGACCACTAAGGGAAGAACCTTCGTTTTGTTTAAGCAAATCCATAGAATTCAGGATTGATCAATGTAGGGCGAAGATCGGCTCGAATCAAAATAGTTCGAACTGACCACAGATCGGTGAATACTCGATAAGATGTAGTAGCATCGAGGTAATCAACTCCAGAGGATCCACCTGTGCCTATTCTTCTACCAATAATTCGCTCAACCATTCGAGCATGACTATGTCTCCATTTTACCATCGCTTCTTCTAACTCTATCATCCGATCAATCAAGGTTCTTGGCCATGATAGGAGAGGTAAGTCCCTGTATGATTCGATGAACAATAGGCCTGCTCTAGCCCGATCAATTTCTCCTTCAGGCATTAGGAAGTCTCTCGCTCCTTGTGCCATTGAAGCAAAACGTGCCTTTATTGCTTCAGAATTTCCCATTCCCCATTTTGACATACGTGCTGCCATTTCTTCTCCATGTTTGACTTGAGCAGAGATATGACTCTCAACATATGCTTTCACAACCTCTTCATCTCCATCATCTCCTGGAGAGGTGCCCATGATTGGAGTTCTAGTGAGCCATGCCCTAGCTGTATCCCACAAACTATCTTCGTTCATTCTCTCTTCTAGTTTTTTGAGGGCCTTTGCTCCATTTTCTGATTCTTGAGCCATTTTTCTAAATCGAGCTAATGGGTCCATTCCACCAGTTCTTTGTTCATCAGAGAGACCGATTAGAATTTCTAATTCTCTCATTTGGTATGATTCAAATCCCGAAGCGCTTCCTAAACCATCTCTGAAAACCAGAAAATCTTGAGGGGACAGAGTTTCCATTACGGTCCACTGTTGAGACATTAGTCTGAAGATTTCAGTAACTCTACCGAGTCGATGTACTACTGAAGGAATGGTTTCTTCAGCAACTTGTTCAGATGATAGAGTATCTCTTGATTCTGCTAATTCTCGAATTACTTGTTTGAACCAGAGTTCAAATGTCTGGTGAACAACCATAAAATGCATTTCATCTGCAGATATACTTTCGTCGCCCTGTAGCGAAAGTAACTCTTCTAAATTGAGATAATCCCCATAACTGGGGCGCTCTCGCGAACCTCCGCCCATGAATACCATCTGGGGGGTAGGTTTGTAATGCATTTCGACGATGTTCTATTCGGTTTCTATGGACAATGGTCAATAACCACATACTTGACCGGTTCCTAATGGCAGTAGGCGTAATTCCACTATCTCAGTGGCTCGAATCGTATGACTGCTCATCAATTACTATTGCTGTAGTTGCCTCACATTCGTCTTTACAGATACTTCATGGTGCTCGCCAAGAGGGTTTTCGAACGCTAGGAATTTGTGTAGGTAAAGATCGTCAAAAAATGTACAGTGCTTTTCCAGGTGCGGAACCAGATGAATGGTTGGTTCTAAATGATTACAAGGAATTAATGAATCATGCAGAATATCTTCGGGAAAGAAATGTGATAATGATTCCTCATGGCTCTTTGGTTGAATACCTAGGACCAAAATTATTCCAAGAATTACAGGTTCCTACATTTGGTAATCGAAATATATTGGAATGGGAAGGTAGTCGAGAACGTCAGCGAATTTGGCTTGAATCTGGAGGCTGTACAATGCCAAAGGTCATCGATGATCCAAAAGATATTGATGGGCCAGTGATTGTAAAATATGCAGGTGCAAAAGGTGGAAGAGGTTATTTCATCGCTCGAAATTTTAGAGATTTTAGGAGAAATGTAGATCTTGAAGAAGAGTTTACAATTCAAGAATATGTACTGGGAACTAGATATTATTTCCAATTCTTCTTTGATCCTATACCTGAAGATGGGTACCAGGTTGAAGGAATGGGCTCTCATTCAAACCAGTCATTGGGAGGATTGGAACTAATGAGTATTGATCGCCGTGATGAGTCCAATGTTGACGAGTTCTACAAGTTAGGTAGCCTTCGAGACATTCGAGATATGGGTCTTGAACCGTCGTTTGTTGTTACAGGAAACACTCCTGCTGTTCTTCGAGAGTCACTTCTCCCTCAAGCATTCAAGCTCGGAGAGGGAGCAGTCGCCGCATCTATGGAATTGGAAGGAGCAGGGAAGGGAATGATTGGACCATTTTGTCTTGAGACAATTGTAACTGATAAGTTGGAATTTAGGGTGTTTGAGGTTAGTGCCAGAATAGTTGCAGGTAGCAATGTAGCAATCGGCGGTTCACCATATTCAGATATTAATGAACCAGGAATCAGTACTGGACAACGAGTTTCTCGTTGTATAAAGAAGGCGATTGAAAAAGATAGACTTCTTGAAATTCTATCTTGATTATTTCTTTGTAATCAATCCTTGATCTTCGACAATATTCAGATTTCCTGGAGGCAGGCATCCTAGTACGTCATCTTGAACAAGTCCTGTTGCCTTTGCAATTCGATTTGCGATAGTATCCTTTTTCTCAATCCCTGGTTGCATTCTTATCCAACGTTGACAAATTTTCGAAATGGTAGAATGTGTCCCAACTAATGGCAGTGGAATCCCGTTGATTGCAACCACTCCTAGGGATAATTCAGTAGGCATGTTACGATACCACGTTCTTTGACCTCGAATTACAAACGCCCCTCTTCCCAATGCTTCACCGGTTTCAGCTGTCTTAGAAACTTGAGTTGAACGAACATGAAATGCAGTTGCTGCCCCTCCTCCTGATCCCCAAGCACGAGACCAACAAATAGCGATTTGAGCTGCTTCTTCAAGTACATCTTCACTTGGTTCACCCAATTCATTAGACTGATTCAATCGAAGAGAAGGAACATGTTCTGGAAGTGTTGGGTTTGGTGCAGTATCGTCTTGGAAACCTTCAGCGATTCGGACCGAACAAGAAGGAGCTCCGTGTAAATCTGCATGAACATATAGATCGTCTTTCCCTAGATGCTTTTTGACAACTGTATCGTTTCCTCTAGCATCTCTTCCCCCGACCATTAGTCTACCATCACCTAGGATTGTCCACCTATGTTTCTCAAACCAGAGTCGCTTTGATCGCTTTACTTTTCCAACTCTGCCTGCTGCTTCATCCTTTGCTCGTTGCTTCTCTTCTTTACGTTGTTTTCTTGAGGTATCTTCTAGCGCCTTTTCTGCACCTTTGGATTTATCTTTGAAGGTTCGAGCAGTTGCATAATATCGTTGTGCATTTTGATGAACGGTTTCATCAACATACAATTCAACTCTATCTCCTGGTTTGCCGTCTTCATTGGGAAGAAACGCCATCATTGTTCTATCAGCCGGATTTACGGATTCAATCCATTCTATTCCTTTCAGAGACGATTGAACTTCTTCCCAACCCTTTGTTTCAATTGCAGAACGGATTTGTTGTAGAATTTGTTCGACATGGACATAGTTATCGGTAATTGCTTGTGCCTTTGATTGGGTTTTTGCCGCCTTCTTCTGAAACGCTTCAATCGCTCCTTCTTGTTGCGCTGCTCT
>PAOZ01000010.1 GCA_002708695.1 Methanobacteriota archaeon
ACCAAGACGGGACCATCATGGATGACGGGTGGTGGAACACAACCGCGACGTCCATGTCGATGTCTCACACCGTGGAGACGTCCCATCTCCCCATAGGCACATGGTATGCCTTCAGCGCAACGGCGTACACCGACAACGGGACGCTGTACGAGTGGCACTCGTTCAACATCATTCCTGCATACAACCCAAATCCTGGTCCGAACGCGATGTGCGGTGAAGACAATTCCCGAACGAGTATCCACGTGACCAACGATGCGAACACTAACACCTACATGGGGCATGAATACTACTCAGACGATGATTTCAATCACGAGATTTCCCTTGATTGTCTCATTAACAATTCCACCTACCAGGTAGAGTACATGCTAACGCACTACCACACGGGCCACCTCGTTGACGGTGGTTGGTGGAATTTCACGGCCAATGGAACAAGTGCGTCTATTACGAAAACGTGGTCTGACTTGCCAATACAAATTTGGTATGCGGTATCAGCGGTTTACACCTTTGAGAACGGTGTTATCATTTCCGACTACGACAAATTCTACATCAACTCCACCACAGGGCCAGACCTCCTTGGATACTGTTCGTTCCCGACCTTTGAGGCAACACCGGCTGCGGTTCATTCGGGCGATGAAGTGACTCTCTCGTGGATTATGGATGGTGACGTGAGCGACCAAGTATATCTCTCTCTGTTCAGCGGTTGGGGCACCCAGTACTACTTCTCAAGTATTGAGAACAACGATGGAACCCATACAATCACACTTCCATCAAATATGAATCCTGATGAAGATTATACGATTTACGTTGAAAGTGCTTACAACGACGCCCGTACTACTATGTGTTGGAAATACGGAACAATTGACATCCTTGAAGATGATGAAAACCCTGTGCTAGATGACATCATTAACCAGTATCTAAACTCCACAGATGAAAGACCTAGAATCTCAATGTGGTATGGTAAAGTAAACCAACACAATGATGCTGGAACTTGGATGACTGACCCCGATGGCACTGCTGGCGCTGGATTAAATTCCCAATGGGGGGATGATGGATGGGGTGATCGAAAGTTGGAATATTGTCAAAGATTTTGGCCCGATACAGTCGAAATACGAAATAGTGCTCCAGAGGAGATTGTGTTCTACACACGAGGAAATACAGACGCATATCTTTCTGTGAAACCGGTTTGGCTATGTATACAAGATACGGATGGCGACGGTATACTCGATCCAGAAGATGAAGATGATGACGGCGATGGTTGGCCAGATATTGTAGAAGATATCTGCTTCTCAGATTCTCTTGATCCCACCATTGAGCCAATCGACCTCAATGAGGATGGTATTTGTGATGTGCTTCAGAATCTTCTGAATGGTGCTGGTGGCTCTTCAGGTGATGGGTTCTGTACTTCTGGAACGATTAACGGCGGCTTATCTGGGCAATCCGAATATCTTGAGGTTATCGTCGTAGAAATGACAGGTACAAGCTTACAATATATTTACGATATACAAGACACAACAGAATTCAACGAACTTTATGTCGATATCGAACAAGGCGAACCCGTCTCTGGCTTGACTAATGCGGATTTCACTGGTTACAGTGAGTATTACGACATTTTTGTTTCTGATTCTTCTGGTAATTTTGATTCTGGTGGAAGTTATATCACAATTCAAGCTAAGACCAATCTTAACACCCAAAATCTTGGTGTAGGTCATAACATTGACTCTATTGGTCTTAGGGACTCTGAAGGTAATGTGCTCCATGCAACAGAAATTACTGCTTTTACCCTTGGAACAGGACTAGGTCCTTTGAATATGGATGGTCGACAAGAGGCGATTCTTGGACCAGCGGATCAGATTCCAACTGCTATGGGTAATGGCGATGCATCGATTACTGTGGGATTCTGTCCTCCTGAATCAAATTCTGATTCCGACGAAGGAGGATTCCTTCCAGGATTCAGCGCGATTAGTGGCCTTGCAGCACTCGGTGCTGCAATGCTCATCGGGCGTCGGCGTTCAGAGTGAATCTGGAATTTTGGAAACTGATCCACAATTTTGTCAAATGAGTTTATTGCTTTTTTCAAATCGCAAGGGCTCCCCTAGCGAACCCGTCAATCTAAGGGTACCGTTCTATTCAAATCATTGGACATTACCGCATAAACGAGGGAGCAGGAGGGTTGCTGACAGTGCCAGACACTGAGGAAAGTCCCCTCTCCACGACGCAAGTGGCTCGGTTTACGCCGAGGATTCGAGAGGGTCGGCCATGTAGAAGAAACGAACCGTGGCAGGTGTGTGCGATGAATCCGAGAGGACGAGGTCGCCTGTCTGCGGATGGAACGAACACCCCCACTGGAGCAAGTCCAAACAGTCCTGTCGACGAGCGTCGCCGAGGGACGGGTCGGATGCTAAGTTGAATGCAACCAGCCGAATGGTGAACAAAAAGGGGCTTACTCCCTGCACCCTCACTTATTCAATCTAATTCAAGAATTGTAGCTTCTACTGGAAGGGCATTTTCTACTATGATTCTATCATCGTCGGACCATGAACCAGGTAGACCTTTGATTCGATGCATGACTCGTTTTGTCGCTACCAACATACTGGGAAGTAATATCGAGGAAGTAAACAAAGCAAGAATAATCAAAAGCATCATCAAAACGAAGAAATTTCTCAATCCTGGGATGGCAACAAATAATCCAGCAGCAAGTCCAGCAGAAGTTGTTGCTGTAGTTTCAAATATTGTCTGGCCAGTCTTCTCAACAGCCTTGGAAACACCCCTTGGAGTTTCTTTTTCATCCTTAATCCTGTCAACAATGTGAATAGAATCATCTACTCCAATTCCAAATACTATTGTACCAATCATCGCAGTAAATACGTTCACATTCACTCCTCCACCTAAACGCATCAGTAGGGGCTGCCAAAGAACTACTGCGCCAACTGCAATCATTGTAAAGGTAGCCAATCTTGGAGATGCAAATAGAATTGACATTACGAAAAGAAGAACGATCATTGTAGCAATTGTGGTTTCAGATTGAGCTTCATGTATTCCAGAATTAATATCTAATGAAACAGGTAAACCACCTGTCAACAATGTATTCTCTACACCATCCATTCCCACAGCTGTACATCGAGTTGCATCACCATCAATACATGTATTTCCAGTCAATCTCTCATCAATTGTCTGACGTAATTTTCCTGCATCCCCTAATGAGATATATGGCTGATTGACATAAACCAAAGTTTTCGTTTCACCAAAACCTGAATCTGCATTCATTAGCATAGATCGAACTTCAGGTGATAAAGTATCAAATGCAACATTGACCATTGTATCTCTAGTTGTCAAAAGATAAAACGGACATTCTGGCCCAGCAGCGGGATTATCCCAACATTCTGAATGAAGTATACCCCATAATGTATCAGAATAAATTTCATCCTGAGTTACAGGATTAGGTATAGATACAGGTATTGATTTCAATATTGTAACTAGAGATATAGATGTAGTATTATCTACAGTATCTATATCTTCTACCTGGATTCTTTCTATCGCATCTAAAACTGGTAAATCACGAATTGGAGCTGTGTCATTTACTCTACCCCTATCTGTAGCATCAACAATGAACATATTCGTTTGTCCTCCTTCAAAGACGCGACTGTATTCTGCTAATGTCTCATAACTAACTAAACCAGGGGGTACCTCTGAAGATGAACCTGTGATATCCTTGCCTAATTCTTCTTCAAGATAATACACACCTACAGCTGTAACTAACATAGAAACAATTAGTACAGACCAAGTTGCACGAAGTGGAATTTGGCCTATTTTCGACCAAAGGCTATCTGTGGCAGAACTTCTTCCCTTTCGATATCTAAGAATAAATGCAAGTGCTGGAACCATTAGAAGTGACAAAATAAATGTTGTAAAAATTCCAAGAAGAAGAGTAGTACCAACAGTTCTCATCGGCCTAATTGGCACCAGCTCTGTCCACGTAAGTACACTAAATCCGATAATTGTAGTTAATGCTGAAAGCATAATCGCATGACCGCTTGTTTCAGCAGCGGCAACTGTTGCCTTTAGGTACAATTCTTCATCCCAAGGATCCAATGACTCTATTTCATGTCCTTCTCTTTCAGCATCCCACATTTTTTGGGCATGTAAATCAAGAATATCATTTCTATTTTCTTCGATTCTATTGGTTAAATGAAGAGCATAATCTACTCCTAGACCTACCAAAATCGGACCCGCAGAAATAATCATTGGAGTTAGTTCAATATCAAGTAAAACTGTTGCTCCAAATGTGATTAGTAAACTGAAGAGTATAGGAGTTCCACAAATAATTACGACTTTCGGACTACGATGAAGAATCATCATAGTTAGAATTACAAATACTGCACTTAATGGAAGCATTTTACTGACTAATTCTTCATAAACTTCATCAGACACATCATGAAGGACTGGGGTTAGACCAGTCACCGTAATTGCATTTCTTGGTAAAATATTCTCCCTAGATAGATTCATTGAAGAAAGTGGCTGAGTATATGTCCTCGTACACAAAGGAAGACCACATTCCTCTAGTAGTTCCTTAGTATGCTCAATGAATGCTCGATGATCTTGAATTAATCCACTTGGATTTTCATCAGTCTTACCTTTAGGGTCATTTCTTGGAGAAATATCCGTGCCCTCCATATCAAATCTGATTCCCAAGACGACAACTGCTGTGTCCCATATACCATCTCCATTGGTATCGCGAACAAAGTTGGACAAAAGAGGGCCAGCACTATCCACAAAATTATCAATTACATCTTGATCATCGGGAATTGAATAACCATCATATGGAGATTGTTCTGTCACTGGACATTGAGAAGGATCAAGATTAGGAATTTGATATCTCTCCATTGCGCAGTTAAATCGTTTAGCAGAACTATTTGCTTCCTTTATTATTTGAGCCGGAGAAAGAATCCAAACAACACCATCTTCAACTCCTCTATCAGATTTATTACGATCTAAACCATGTTTGTAACCACCTGCATTGGAATTCATATCGTCCCCTTCAATCCAACTAATTTGAGTTAAAATATCCACACTAGTTACATTCTCAGAACCTCTTGATGACCCATCAATAGCATTATTCGTATGGACATATAGTAGAACTATGTCTGTTGACCATTGTTCCCTAACTTCTAGAAGTAGATCAGTAGAATTAGCGCCATCGGGAAGATATACCTAGACATCACCGTTTATTTGTTGTTGGAAATCTTTTGCAGAATTGCCCATCCATCCTGCAGAAATCAAAAGAATAATCAAAATAAATGCAGGAGCGCGTATGATTCTGCTATACAAGAAAATGTAAAATGATTCACGTATGGATTTTAGACCATTTACTAAGTAATTGATTGATTCACCAAAAATTCTGTTTTGAATGTTCTTCATCTGATCAAATATATTGGATAAAAATGAAACTATCGAAAGCCAAAATGAAGTCGTGCTCAACTTCTCAGCAATCTCGCCAATGGAAATTCCATCGTCGATGACCTCAGATTCCTCTTTCGGCATATACCTACCACTGATAGAAGAAACATCAAGCGTTCGGAAGAACAATACTCATAGAGAGCGAATTCGTTGTAAAACTACTCTTCTCATTAATGTCCTAGCACCATGCAAAACCAAGCCTGAAAAAACCAATGATAATCCTAACATCGATAACCAAGCACCTGTCAAACCAGGACCCACAGATAGAGTAATTGTTCCATCGGTTAACTCTTCTACGGAATTAAGCATGCCCAATCCAATAGTAGTGCCAGAAACTAACAATCCAATTCCTGGCAAACCAAATACAAGCATTGGCTTCTTATGAGATAAAGATACCAATGCATAAGTTAGAACAGTAAAACCGTGACCAAACGCAGAATAGGTAGAAGACTTAGGAACATCGTATCGCACAGTAATTGGAACTTCTTCTACATTGATTTCTTTTTCTTTACATTGATCAAGAACTTCTAGAGTAGATTCCATACCTTCATTTTCAAACGCGAGCAAATTCAACGCCCTTTTAGTGAATGCCCTAAACCCACTTTGTGTATCCTTAACTCCAAGATCGCTGGTCAAATTTGATGCTGTATTAATCACGGAAATTCCTAATCTTCGATACATTGGCATTGAACTTCTATCACTATTATCAATAAATCGTGAGCCAATGACAACATCTACATCCTCCTTATCCAATTCTGCCAAAACGGCAGGAATATCCTCTGGTTGATGTTGTCCATCACTATCCAAAATAACTAATTTGTCAACATTCTTTTCTCTAGCAATTCGGAAAATACTTCGAATTGCTGCACCATATCCTCTATTTGCACGATGATAATGAATAATTGCTCCTGCACGTGCAGCTAATCTAGAACACGAATCAGATGAACCATCATCAACACACAGAACCTCATCAACATATGGTAGACATCGAACAACTACAGATGCTACTGTCTCTTCTTCATTGAACATGGGCATTCCAACCATGGTCAAGCCGGTGCCTGATTCAATGCCGTCCATGGTACATAATTTGAATCGGTTCGTATATAATCTATGTAGCAATAATGTAAATTTTTTTGAATATTTTACTATTTTTTCTGTTCCAAACATGCGATGGACTCAAGTTCAATGCACGTATGTCACAACATGGTCACACTCGTAACAGGAGGTGCAGGTTTTGTTGGTTCCCACTTAGTAGACTGCTTAATTGAAACAGGACAGAAGGTGAGAATTTTCGATAATTTCTCAAGTGGGCGCTTATCATTTCTATCCCACCATGGAGATTCCGTCGAAATTATTGAAGGAGATCTTCTAGATATTGATTCTGTCAAGAATGCAATGATAGAAGTAGATATCGTATATCACCTCGCCGCGAATCCGGATATCAGATTAGGAACAGAAATTACAGATACTGATCTTAAGCAAGGTACAGTTGCCACATACAATGTCTTAGAAGCGATGAGAGTAGCAGGAGTTTCTAAAATCGCATTTGCAAGCAGTAGTGTTGTTTACGGAGAAGCCAAAATCATGCCTACACCTGAAAATTATGGACCATTATTTCCAATTTCTCTTTATGGTGCATCAAAACTTGGTTCTGAGGCTTTAATCACTTCTTGGGTCGGAACTTTCGGCCTACAAGCATGGATCTTCAGATTTGCAAATATTGTTGGAGCAAGGGGTACACATGGTGTGATTTTTGATTTCATCCATAAGCTTCATCGAGATAAATCAAGTCTGGAAGTTTTGGGTAATGGAAGGCAAGAAAAGTCATACATGGAAGTTATAGATTGTGCGAAGGCCATGATACATGTTGTGGAAAACACAAGTGAACAGATTAATTGCTATAATCTAGGAACTAAAGATACTTGCAGTGTAAGAAGAATCGCTGAAATTGTTCTTGAAGAAACAAAATGCGAAGATGCAGATATCCAATATACTGGAGGAGATAGAGGATGGGCAGGAGATGTACCCAAATCAATGCTTGATCCTCAAAGACTATTTGACATTGGATTTGAGCCTATGTATAGTTCAGAAGATGCTATTCGACATACAGCTCGTTGCCTAGTGAACGAAATTGGACAACCATAATCAAGGATGAAATAAACCATCTTCCTCAAACATGGATTGACTGTCGATTGAAGATACTGTAGACATTCTAATCACTGTTACATCAATACGTCCAGCATCGGGATAAAGCGTAGTTAGTTCTCTATGTAATTCATTTCTTACCTGGTCAATATCTGCAGCATCGATTATAGTAACTGAACGAACTGGAGGTGAACCTCTAACCTCGAGGATATATTCTACCATCCATTCCACAGCAACTGTCATTTCATATCCATCTACAACGTCGTCCATATCGTCCATCATGAATAATATCTACTTACAAGCTTATTAATGCATGGTCTTATTGTTCATGTTAATTTTCTTGAATAATAAACAATCGTCGCAATTAGAATACCCATTACAATCAATGGAACCCACAAAGAAAATACTTCGTCCCCTATAGGCGGTTCAACATCCCAAGATAAAGCAGACAAAGTTGTTCTGCCCCCATTTGAAATTGATTTTTCATGAATAATTACAATCTCGGTAGAATTCATATCCAATCCATTGGGCCAATCAAAAGTAAAATTAGAAATTATACTATTATTCGAAATAAATGATGCAGAAGCCCATTCTGAGGGGTACATTATTGACTCATTTTGGTTTACTGAAACAATATTTTTCAAAACTGAATTACTGAATAATTTTCCATTAGTTGCATCTACTGGCGAGATTGCAGATCTTTTCTCCAACAACATCAACGTTATAGAAGTAGATTCGATTTGCAGGGGTTCATCAACCAAAGCTTGAATCGAAACAGTTGATGAATTAAAGGAAATAGTTACATCCAAAACCTCGTGATTAATTCTATCTTCTTCAGCATCCAATAATGATCTTTGGAGTTCCCCTCTAGAAGAAGAAGGAGTTGATTCAAGCAATCCATCAAAATGGTATGCAGGAGTAGAATCTGCATCAGTTAGTCCAAGCCATGCTTTTCTAAAATTTGATGCTTCATTTCCTAAAGGATCATCAATAGCACTATGGAGATTTACTCGAATCATGCGCTCACCATTTGATTCAACCATTAGAGGAATCCATTCTTCATGATTTGCACAAGTATCGCACCAGACGGCAGTAGACATTTCCATCATTACAGAACCACCACCTCGAATGTGAATGCTAGATTCTTCTGCTTGAAGAGTAATTGGAAGAGAAAAAACAAGGAAGGCTAACACGATACACGACCTTCGCATAAACTATCCAAAATCTAATATTTTTTCAAATAGACGTCAAATTGATTCGACATTTCTATCTTCTGCGAACATACTATTTTACTGGATTTCGCTAATCTCTGATTTTCCTGGATTTTTTTCGTATCTATCGAGTAACCAGAATAATCCAGACCAAACCCCATCGATTGGTTCATCGTTTTTGGATGTGTTGACTATCATGAAAATCTCTATCACACGGCGCCAACGGCTACCAAACATACGGAAATATACACCACAGAAATCATCCACCAAATCCATCGAGAGGTGGCCATTTTTTGCAAGAACACCGATGTTGTTCATCCCGATCATCAAGGCATTCATGGCATCCTTTTCTTCACGAGTAAGTGCCGCTAACTCTTGGGGTGTAAGTTCATCATGAAGTTTTACCGTACTTACTGAAAAACCACGATGAACCAATGGATTGTTCATGTGGGCTGCGAGATCTCGTCCGATTTCGTAGCGTCGATTTTCGTTCCAGTGCTTCATTTGACGAAGACTGAACAAAAGCGTGAACAAGATAGCGATACCGCTAATGGCTTCACCAACGTTCGCCGCAGTCTCGATATCCACGATTTTTCGAACATGCTTGAATTATTGTACATTTTGGAAGAAAAAACAATAAAAAAAATATTGTTCTTTGTGTCTCAAACCTATCTACAGAGTACTCAACATCCGTCAGACTTGAAAGAGAACGTATCTCGGCGAATACATGAGTAAGCGCTGGTACTCTGAACATCGGAGCGACCCCTGGCGCAGAAAAGCCCGTCAAGAAGGATATAGAGCAAGGTCGGCTTTCAAATTAAAAGAAATCCAAGAAAAATTTTCTCCAATACGATTAGGTGATGCAGTCTTAGATGTAGGTTGCGCACCTGGTGGATGGAGTCAAGTTGCATGTGAATTGGTAGGAAACGATGGAATAGTAGTGGGTGTAGATTTACAGACAACATCACCAATGGATGGTGCATTTTTCATTATCGGGGACATTCAAGATAAAATTATTCAAGATGCGACTCGTGAAGCTTTCCAAGGAAGAGTAATTAACACAATAATATCAGATATATCACCAGATATTAGTGGACGTTACGATATCGATCAAGCCGTTTCAATAGATTTGGTTACTATGTTATGCGATTTTTCACTACCATTACTAAATCCAGGGGGGGCTTTCATTACCAAAGTATTTCAAGGCCCAGGATTGGATGCATTGGTAAGGGCTCTAAAGAGAAGATTTTCTAAAGTTCATCGATTTTCTCCAATTTCTTCAAGAAACGCCTCATCAGAGATATACCTAGTATGTAAGAACCTAAAACCACATCATGGAGGATTGATTCAAACTGTCGGAGACGAAATTTTAGACTCTTTGGCAAAAGATGGAATTGTAGATAATTCAAATGACGACGAAATTATTGCAAAAACGGGATTTTCGGTTCATCGAAAAGATTGAATCAATGGTCAAGGCTAAAAGAGAAGGTGATTACGCCGAGACGCTAAGGAGTCGATTAATTGAGTAACGCGAATACTTGCACATCGTCTGGAATTCCATTAGAAGATAAGCGCAGCACCTCATTCCCATGCCCTGGAATGGATGCTGAGGGCAATCCATGCAAAGCCATGATTGGGCGAAGTGAAATGTGTCGAAACCAAGGTGTTCGCTATATCTGTCCAGAATGTCGATTTCAGGGTCCTTGAGGTGGTTCAATGGGAGAAGTAATTGTCAAGTACAAAGTGATGCTAGATTCTGAATCCATGAACCGTATAGATACGGTGTGTGATGAAATTCAAGGAATTCCGGACAGCGTGGGAGCGATTCAATTAGTTGAAAAGAAACCATTGGCATTTGGGCTAATGTTTGTTGAAGTTACTGCTATCATTCAAGATGGTGAAGAATTTGATAATCCACTTGGAAAATTTGAAGATCATGTAAAATCATTTGATGGTGTTACAGAAATTGAAACACTTGAAATGGGAAGACTATAATTCGTCTGATCCCAAATTACATGTTTCAGAACTTATATTTGACTAAAAATTAATGATTAGTATTGAGACGATGGAGATTTCATAAATTCTCTCATCAAAACTGTTGCATATGTCCCAGGAGGCAGGGTAAATCTGAACTTGAGACATGCCCCTTCAGGATGCCAAATTTCACCTTCTCTAGGTCCATCAGACCATCTCGAATCAAGAGATTCTTCGTCCAACAAAGGAGCATCAACAATACTGAATTCTTCGAAAATAGACGCATAAGGTCGTCGAGTACCATTTGTAGTAAGACGTGGGATACTATGTACGTTCCAATCTATTTTTTCTAATTCTAATTCTCGAAAAACTTCAGATTCGATATCTCCCGGCTTTCCACTAGCAATGTTTCCAGAAACACCAGGTAGAGGTCCGGTCACAGATAATCGACGAAATCTACAATTTCGAATACATCTTTCAAGGTTAGTCTCATCTACCAATGCCGACTTTCCTGCATCTATCTTTCCTTCTGATGACATAGGTGCTACTACGTCACCTACCATTGGTTCAGCAAGTGGCAAACCTAATTCAAGACGGGTAGCAAGAACATGATTGAATGCCATAGATTGTAGAGAATGTATCATCATCAATTGTAGATTTCGAGGCATTGTTGAGAATGCCTTTACATGATTTTCAGGTGATTCAAGATATGATTCTAGCATAGATCTCTCATATCCCAGATGTTTAGGAATTATTTCCAAGCAATTCTCAACATCAGCAGTTTCTCTCCATGTCTTCCTAAATTCTTGAGTTTCAGAATCTTCGAATAAACCCTCCATTCCCAAATATGTAGAAACTGCAGATTGAAAATCGTCATCAAGAACAAATCTACCAACAATAGGAGTTACAGGCCGTAACGAACCAAAACGTTGAGGCCCTACCCAATTTGGAAAAATACCTGTGCCAAGAGATTCTTCCATCATTTCTCTAATTGCAAGAGATTTAGCCATTGCATCTCTAGCATCCAAAGGTACACCATTTTCATCAACACATCCCCTGACAACAATAGTAAAACGATTAGCTGAATGGGCACCCATAGCCACTTTTTGATGTGTTCTTCCAATGATATCAATATCAACGTCTGAAATTTCAACTTCTTCAATCTTCGAAACAGGAGCATCGACAACCATCAATTGAGTAGTCACTGCTTTCTTATCTTTAGTTCCAGAAAACCAAATTCTGTTTCGGTTAATTTTCAAAGCACTTGTAAATCTGCGGACAAATCGATTTGTTTCCCAATCTCTAAGTGTCACTTTGATTAATGTAAATCTCCCTTTAGGGTCTAAGGCAGGAATTTTTCCGACTTCCTCAACACGAAAGTCTTCTGCCCTCATTTTCAGAACACCAAAAATACCTGGTAAAGGGGTTGCGAAACGGTCTAAACCAATTGATGAATCTATTCCATCTGGACCAGACACGCCCTCACCGGACCTGTCATAGTGAAAGGGAAGAGAAATCCTTCGATGCATCCTTTACAACGGATTTGAAAATCTTCACTGGGTCTTTGCCCTTGTTTGCTCGAATGTATATCTCAGGGTCATCTAAATCGGGATGTCCGCTGAAATAATTGCAATACTCAATATCCTTGTGAGCATTAAGTCGACTTCTAAATAAGTGCAACGTAGTATGATCTTCATCGCTAATTCGGATCCTTAATTCTGTGCCTTCTTTGAGTAGAACCTTCATTGCCATGTATCCCGCGAGTCATGACCCCTTTTTGAGGGCTTCCACTTGGAATTTTGATGATTCTTCGCAAGTTGGACAATCTTGGACGAATATAGCCGTTGGGATTATCCCCTGTTTACCCACCGGTGGAAACATGTCTCGGACGGTAGACCCCCGAGACTCTGCGCTCACCGGCATTCTTGAACGGGCCGCATTACCAATTATTGTATTAGCTCTAATGATGACAGGAATCTTTGCAATAGGTTTCAGTGACCCTCCATCATTCAATACTGATTTAACAACATTCATGCCACCCAATGATGATGATCTTATCATTAACTCAGTTGATGAACAATTGTTTGAAACTGGAATCCCATTCTATGTTCATGTAACATCAGATAATGGAGAAAATGCACTTGAATGGTCAGCGATTATCAAACAAACAGAAATCCTTTCTCAAATGGAACAAGAATCTCAATTACGTTCTTCTTTGATTCTATCTAATATTTCTGCACCCGGAATACTTCAATTAGCATTAGACGAAATAGAAAGTGGAAAAAATATTTCAGATTTTGAAAATTGGGCATCTTATCTAAATGAAACTGTAGAAGAAGGAACAACATGTGCAGACGGGGCAGATGAAGATCTTCGAAATGCTGCATCATTAGGTAGGATGGCGCTGGTGCATAGAGATTTAGAATTTGATGCAATCTGCTCATGGTTGGACGATAAAAGTCAACCAGAACCTATTCCATATGCTACTAGCACTCTGTGGATTTTAGAAGTAAGAAATCAGCAAGATACTACTTCACAGGTAATGGCAGAGGTTCAACTTCGAAATTTCTTTAATGATGCTAGCGAAAATAGTAATCTTAGGTTTCAATCATTATCTGATGGCTTAATCAGCGACGAACTAAATCGGGAATCTCTTAGTCAGTTAGTGGTGTTATTAGGCATCTCAATTCTTCTTGTTGTAATCATCTTAGCAGCTGCGTTCAGATCTATTCGTTTTGTCGGTTTCCCATTAGCAGCACTTACAGCATCACTAATCTGGACTTATGGTCTTCTAGATGTTCTAAATATGGAATATACAATTTTGACATTAGCTGTTGCTCCAGTGGTCCTAGGACTCGGAATTGATTATTCCATTCATTTGCAGAGAACTTACGAACGAAATCGATCTAACGGACTTCAACCAGCTGAGGCTTGGGTAGCATCATTCAGAGAACTAAGAATTGCTCTTACTCTTGCAGTTTTCACCACTGTATGTGCATTTATTGCGAACATTGCTTCACCTTTGCCCCCTGTACAAGAATTTGGATTAGCATTAGCAGTAGGAGTAACTTCTGCATTCCTAGCATCTACAGTAGTTGTTGGCGCACTCCATGTTTTAGTTTCTAGATGGAGTGAAGCACCTACCAATAGATCAACCAAGCGTAGGTTGTTTGAAGGGAATGCAAAGAATATTACCGAATTCCAGAAGAAGACAGCAGCCCAAGTATTAGTAGCAGTATTATTAATCACTATTGGATCAATAGGATATTCCTCCATTAAACTAGAAACTCAATTCGATCTTACTGATTTTCTATCGAATGATATGGACACAATGCAATCTCGAACAGCAATGTATGATTCATATGAATCATCCACATGGAAAGAAGTAAGTATTCTAATTGTAAACGAAACGGGAACAGGAATAATCGAGGATGATTCTCAATTCTTGGATGGGTTATGGATTCTAGATATGCAAATACAATCAACGAGAGGAGTAGTGGTTCCATCTTCATTTTTCGTTGATGCCAATCCATCGTACGATGGACCTTATCCGATTGTAAGAGATGCAGTTCAAGCAGATTCTGCTTTTGGAGAATCACATAATTTAACCATTTACAGTGGACGATTGACTGGTACTGAAAACTACAAAACAGGAGACTTTGCTAACGCACTATCTGAATTATCATCTAACTCATCGTCGTCGTCGTCGTTCCGAGGGCTCAGTTATGAAGAAAGAGTCGGAAGAACAATTGTTTTTACAGGAAATGGCGAAATTGCAGCATCCAAAATTAGAATTGATGTAGAAGCAGAGTCTAGTACAGAAAGTAGAGAAATCATTAGAGATATTTCAGATGTAGTAGAAAGGGATGATATCAAAAACAATATTGATGCTGAAATAATTTTAACAGGATATCTGGTAAAACTTGAATATGTACTTGATTCATTGAGTACTTCACAAATTAGTTCTACAATAATTAGCCTATGTGTATCATTTTTTGTGTTACTGCTGTTAACTAGAAGATTAGCGCCATCATTCATTGTCATTGTTCCTGTCACTCTTGCAGCAGTTTGGGTAGTAGGATCCATGGCGGTTCTAGGAATTCACTGGAATGTTCTAACTGTAATGGTTACTGCACTTACTATTGGATTGGGGATAGATTATACAATTCATATGTGGAGGAAATATGAATCGTTAATCGAGAATGATGTGCCTCCATGGGAAGCTTTGAGAAGAACAAATTCTACTACTGGCACAGCATTATGCCTCAGTGCAATGACTACAGCCATAGGATTCCTAGTATTATGGTTCTCTCCAATGCCCGTCGTACGTGACTTTGGAATTGTTACTGCATTGACAGTAATTTTCTCATTAACAATGGCATTGATTCTCCTGCCCTTATTATTGGTATACCAAGCACAATCCAAAACTGAAGGAGATTCTCTACAAGAATGATGAAATATCAATACGTTGCTCTCTTCCTACCAACAATAATGCCATCCATAGTGTCATCGGCATACATGCTTTTCTCTTCCTCTGAGCTCTTCTTTGTATCTCACGAACTTCCAAACCTGATGCATTTGAGATATGAATTCGAATCTCAGTGATTTTCTGAATCATAGGGTCGACAGAACGATTATTTTGCAAGGATGTTTCATCAAAATCAATAGTTAATTCTGGAACAGAATTATCGTTCTCAATAATTATTTGAGAATCTTCATGTTTAGAATCGATTTCTCCATATGGCACGAAATTGATACCTTCTATCATTTTACGAACCATAGGGGCCCAACCTATTGGAATTTCAAAGAAAGGAAGACTTTCTATCGGTTTGACTTTATCACCATCAATTTGTAGCCAACCAGTTTTGACTAACGATTCGAGTAATTTGTGTGCATCATGAGAATCGACCCATTGGAAATCAAGACTCCAAAAACGAATGATTTTTCCTGAAGAAATCCATTCATTCTCAAGATCATTGAATGTTAGAAAAATCAGACGACGGACCTCATCTTCCACGTCGCCCATGTACAAACGAGATATCGACAGAACTTCAATTACCCCCCTACAGCGGAAGACATGGATGAAGACAATGAGTTGCCACCTTATTGGACAAAATTTGTCTCTCCAAAAGGATTTTTAGTTTCTTTTTCAGCAATAATTGCGATTATAATTATGATAACTTATTCAATTATTAGTCCATATTTTACAAGAATTGATCCAATTCCTTCAGAAGGATATGTTGTAGGTGAAATCAAAGGAGAGTTGGGACAAGCTACATGCATGCTATGGCTAGATTCCAACCACCTACTAGTATGTGAAATAGAAAAAGATGCGATAATAATTCATAAAATTGAAGATGATGTTTTGATAGAAGAACGGATATTAATCGACGGATTAAACAATCCTCACGGAATTCATTTTGATGGTGAATCTCTATTTATTTCAGAAAGTGGGAAATTAACAAAAAACAAACTCATAGGAAATGGAATTTCAGACTTGGCCATCGAAAATTCAACAATTCTAGTTGAGGGGATACCTTCCGGAAATCATCAAACAAATGCCATTAATGAAGGTCCAGATGGTAATTTAATCTGGCATTCAGGAAGTACATGCAACGTATGTGATGAAAACGATGAACGTAATGCTGCATTAATCATGGTAGACCCGACAAATGGAAATCATAGTGTAATTGCATCAGGTGTACGAAATTCGTTTGATGGGGCTTGGGTACCTGATGTTGGTTACGTATTTACTGACAATGGACGTGATTGGGAAGGTGATGACTATCCATTCGAAGAATTAAATCTTCTAGAAATAGGAAGAGATTATGGTTGGCCAAATGATGAACCTGAAACGCCTATTCCAAACGGAACTTTAGGGCCAATCGGTATCTTTGATCCTCACAGTTCTGCTAATTCTATTGCATTACGGCATGAAAATTCAACGCTTCCAGGAGGAAATCATTCTATTTTTGTCACTGTTTTCGGCTCATGGAATTCAATCACCCCTACAGGTGGAGAAATTATCAGAGTAGATATTGTAGAGGATGAAAACAATCCTCAAGGTTGGAGTACTGAAAACACAGTAATTGTGAAAGACGTTTTTGGCGCACTCGCAATTTCATTCAATCCGAATGGCGACTTATTTTTCTCAAATCATATTACTGGTAAATTACATGTGATTAGATATTCGTAAGGGGCCTTATTCATATCCCGTCGAATCGTGCATACCCCCGATGTCCAAGGACTATGTTGCTCGAGACCCTCGAACGGGGGAGAGAATTCGTCTAGGAAAGAAAAGACAAACGATGATTAAAGCAGCATTCAGAGCACCACAAGGACCTTGGAATTCATTACTACCTAATCAAATTAGAGATTTACTTGAAAAAAAGGTCTCTACAATTGAAGTTCGGTGGATGGACAAACGTGTACTCCTTGATCGATTGGATGCGATTAGAGCAATCACTGCTCTACCTAGAACAGAAGATGAATATATTCATTCCACTATCATAAACGGATTGTGTTCTAGATCCTCTCAAGAGCGCTTAGCTAGTCTAGATGTATTCCTTGTTGGTGCATTACGTGATTCAGATGAAATGATGGAGATGTTAGATGTGATGATTGATGACCCAGACCGAACAGTTCGTAAAAAAGCGCGACAAGTCCTAATTCAATGTGCTCCAATTTTCCCTTCTGCATTAGAAGAGACCATTTATCGACTACTCCGATCAGAGGAGAACAACATAAGGAATGACGCATTTCATGCCCTTAGTGAGGCGTCAAAACAATGGCCAGAAGTAGGTGTTTTACATTTAGATGAATTAATTCGTGAAGAGGATGTAGATCTACGACGAAGAGGTGCCAGAATATTGAGAACAATAGCACAAAGAGCAGGTGGAGCAGGCTGGGATCTTATTGGATGGTCATTAGATGATGAAGACCCAGAAGTAAGACGCATCGCTAGTAGAACTCTCCCCGGTTTAGCAGATTCTGCCCCTAGGATAGCACAGATTATGATAGAAGAAACATTATTTGATGAAGATGATGAAGTTAGGAATAATTCATTGAAAGCACTAGCGAAAATGGAAAAGGATGATTCAAGAACTCAAACCCTAATTCTAGATGGAGCCAAGCATAAAGATCCAAGAATTAGATTGAATTGCGTTAAGATGTTACCAATTATCATGAGTGGAAATAATTTACGACAAACAGCATTGGATTTAATTTCTGAAGAAAAAGAAGAGGAGATTATCCAATATTTGAATAAAATGGCAATTGATATTTCAATCGAAGGTTCAGAAGATGAAAAGAATAGATTTCTTGCACCTTTACCCAAAACAGATGATGATGATGATGCTCCAAAAATGCCTTCATTAATTGCTGGAAAAAATAAGAGAGAAGAAGAATAATTACATGAAGAATTTCATTAACTATGTCCTTCAACGATAATCATGCAAAGCTCTCCTCTAATGAACCAAATGCCACAACAGATGCCAGTATCTCAAAATCAACAGATGCAAGCAGCATACAATCAACAAATGGGATATCAGGCTCCTATGCAATCCTCAGTAGTAACTCCTATGACAAATACTGTACAACCTAGTTGGAAAATAAAAATGGCAGACAAGGGTCTTTTCTTCACAAAAATTGGTGCATTTTTAATTACCATTCTAACATTAGGAATTGGAAAACCTTGGGGGGATACAATGGTGATTAGTAAATGGGCATCCAATTTGAGTATTGAAGGGCGTTCGGTAAAGTATCAAGGAACCGCTATTGAGCTTTTTGGGATTTGGATTAAAGTACTCATTTTTTCAGTACTTACAATTGGAATTTACTACCTTTTCTGGGGCAGATACGCTGTAGATAGATACATTGATTCACGTCTTTCTTGGGTTTGAACAATCCGTCATTGTCATATACAGGAGATAGGTCGGCAGACTGACGAACATGAGTGAAGGACCCGATGATTTCAAGCTCGAACAGTTCGAGCGACTTTGGGATGGTTGGACTCCTAAAGGACAAAATATGGCCAAGGCGCACAAATTCCGCCATTATATGCGTCAGCATGTATTGCAAGCACTTCCCCTTCAGAGAAAACGAGGCAATAAGCAACGATTCCTTACAAAGGAAAACTGCAGAAAATATTGGATGGGCGAACTGCAAAATGAAATCCGAGAAGCCGACTCATTCTGAAGGTCGGATCTAAATGTCAAACATCAGTTTCATCAATTGGGATTTGCCAGAACATATTCTCGATGCTATTGTCGCAAAAGGATGGGATCAACCTACAGAAATCCAGAAAGATGCCATTCCTTCTGCAAGATTAGGAAGAGACATAATTGGACAAGCAAGAACTGGTTCTGGTAAAACAGCAGCCTTTGGGATTCCTATTCTTGAAAAAACACAACCTACTGGAAATCCTCAATCTATTGTCTTGTGCCCCACTAGGGAATTAGCGACTCAAGTATGCAATGAATTAGAATGGATTCAAGGAGATAAAGGGCTCATAATACTCCCAGTTTATGGTGGAACCGATTTAGAAAAACAGGCTAAAAAATTAGATTCTGGAGTCGACGTTATTGTTGGAACTCCTGGAAGAGTAATTGATATGACTAAACGAAAACATCTCAATTTAGAATCTATCTCTCTACTTTGTTTAGATGAAGCCGATCGAATGTTAGACATGGGATTTTGGCCAGATATTTCTTGGATTTTCTCAAATATGCCGAATAGAAATCAAACTCTTCTCTTTAGTGCAACATTCCCTCAAGAGATTATTGATTCTACTGATGAATTTCTAAATAATCCTGTAACTGTAATGAGTGATGATTTAGAAGTAGAAGTCCCAGAAATAGAACAAAAGTGGATTAAAATTGGAAGGGCCAACAAACTCTGGGGAGTGGGAAGAATTCTCATCAACATGGATAATTCCGATCAATGCCTGATATTTTGTAACACAAAACGCATGGTAGAATTATTAGAAGATAGGTTAGGAAAACACCGATTTTCGTGCGCAACACTTCATGGAGACATGAGTCAAAATAAACGTGAAAAGGTCATGTCAGGTTTCAGAGATGGCGAAGTCAAGACATTAATCGCTACTGATGTTGCGGCTAGAGGATTAGATGTTGATGGAGTGACCATTGTAATCAATTATGATCTTCCAGATAATCCAGAAGATTATGTTCACAGAATAGGGAGAACTGGACGAATGGGAAAGAAGGGCGAATCTTGGAGTTTTGTAGGAAGAGATGACTTGAGGCAACTTGAACGAATCAGAACCACTTGGAATCTTAATATCATAAAATCTGAAGCTCCAGAACTACCAAGTGATGTCAATCGGGATCCTGTGAGGCCAAGGCAAGATTGGGCAGAAGCATCTGATCCTTTCGGCATGGTACGAATTTCAATTGATGCAGGAAAAAATATGATTGGTAACAATCTTTCACTATCAGAATGGATAATTTCGCAATCCAAAGTAAAAGAATTAGCAATTGGAGAAATCAACATTGATGAACATTCAACAACGGTAGATATCCACTCAGAGTCGGCCCAGAGAGTACTTGAAATTCTAGAAAGAAGAGAATATAATGGTAACAAGTTAACAGCACAACTTTCTAACCGCTAATTATTCCTCTTCATTTTGCCAAGTTAATTTTGGCCTTAACCAAGATAAAGAAAAAATTACTAAACTAATCAAAAATAGACGAATACTTACTCCTAAAGAATCTTCATACTCTGTAACTATTCTAGTACAAGAGGCCGAAATAATATTTGCACACTCATCCACTGATGAAGTATCACCTAGAGCCTTTGAAAAATATGAAATGACCGACAGAATTAGCATACCTATTGAGAAATATACTCCTGTTGCTCTTACAGTATTCGAATTTAGATCATCTAGGCTAGGGTTGCATGTTATACCGTTAAATTGTGGTAATCGTTTCCAAAAGTTACGCACGTCATTACGAGCACCAGTAATATTGAACCAAATTGTCCAACCAATCACCAAAACGATGAGTGATCCATATTCTAGAACAAAATTATGGAATTCAAATAATGGAGATTCACAACCAAAAGTACCTCCATTCATTCCTTCACATCCACTAACTGCTAACGGATAAAGAACAACGAGACGAATCAAATTCAAAATGAAAACTATGATTGAGGCTATTCCAAGATGCTTTAATTTCGTCTTTATGTCAAATGATGGAGTTAGTAACATCATCATTGCAAGAAAGAATAATTCATGCAAACCTGTGCATTCATCAGAGACATACAATGGAACAATTCCTGAATAAAACGTTGGATGTAAAAGATTGACTTGCGTCATTGGGCCTGTCTCGTGAGCAACTAATTCTGCTGAACCCGGCCAAAAAATATTGGAGAGATGGGTCCACAACCATGCTTCAATTAGTTGTAATGGAAGCAAAGTATTTGCTGGTTCGATTAACCATCGAAACAAAATTTCTCCGAACAATAACACAAAAACAAGAACAAAGACTGCCCCCAACATTCGCATGAATTCTGAAAGAGGGATATCATCAGAGGCCTTCCACGATGACTCCCTCATGGCCTCACATCCCACGTAGAAGGTTTGAATTTGACCCGATTAAGTCAAACTAAACGTAACAAAGTACAACGATTCAAAAATAGGAAGTCATACGCAAGTACGTGGCAAAGGTTCGCAAGTTAGATGTTCTGGGTTTTCATTGCCCTGTTCCGGTTCACGAAGCCCGTAAAGCACTCAACGAAATGGAAGTAGGACAAATATTAGAGGTTGTATCTGACGATCCAGAATCACTACACGACATACCTGCATTAGTATCAAGACTAAATATCATATTAGAATCAGTAACTGAAAATTCTGGAGAATTTACATTCACAATTAAAAATTCAGAGGACATAAAATGACGATAAAAATTAGTATTGATGAAAATATCCCTGCAGATGCACGTCTCCCTACTGCACATGGAGATTTTAGAATTCGAGTTTTTCACGAAAATAATGGATTGGATCATGTCGCATTAACTCTAGGAGATATGGAAGGGCCAGACCCTGTTTTGGTTCGTGTTCATTCTGAGTGTTTAACTGGAGATGCTTTTGGAAGTTTGAGGTGTGATTGTGGACCTCAACTAGATTCTGCTCTACACCAAATTTCTGAAAGAGGATGGGGGGCTCTAATCTATCTTCGACAAGAAGGAAGAGGAATAGGATTACATGCAAAAATCCAAGCTTATCACCTCCAGGATAAAGGTGCAGATACATTAGATGCAAATCTAAAGTTAGGACTTCCTGCAGACGCAAGAAACTATGAAATTGCAGCCGAAATTTTACGTTCAATAGGCGTCACGAAAATCAGTCTATTAAGCAATAATCCTGACAAGGTTCAGCAATTGAAAAATCACGGAATTAATGTCGATAAAAGAGTTCCATTACTGGTCGGAATAGGAGACGATAATAGAGAATATCTCAAAACCAAACTGGAAAGAATGGGGCATGAAATCAATAAAGATGAATTGGATTAATTATCGAAACGGGTGGTGGGCCCGCCCAGATTTGAACTGGGGTCTAATGGTCCCAAACCATCAAGTATAGGCCAAACTAACCCACGGGCCCGTAATCCGCTCGACCCAACTTCCCCCCATGAAGGTTACTAAAGAAGCCTATATTCTCCAGAATTCAATCTGATTACCATGCCTTCGATTTCTGATTGTTCCAACCATTCATTAACTAGAATGCGACTTTCCTGTAAAGAATATCCAGATGAACCCAATTCTTCCATCAATCCCTCTATATTGATGATGCCGTAATCATTTGAAAAAGATTTAATCAACGATACTGGATCTTTTGATTTAGATTCAGAAAATGAAAAAGTTACTGGCTTCTTTTTCAAGGCCTTTTCCAATTCTTTGCGAATTTCAGGAGGTGTATTTTCCATAGCAATTGCCTGAGAGAGTTCTGATGAACTTGTAAACTCCTTAACAACTGAAAATCCTTCTATTACTCCGCAATGACTGCAAGACATTCTCTTCTGGCCCTTTCGAGCACCGCTAAATCGTCCACAGGCATTACAACGAAACATCACCCAAGACTGCCCCACCATAAACTAATTTAGTAAAGAGAGTGCTTGAGGAATTCTATTAAAATGAAAAATCTCCACCACCTGAATTTCCTGAATCAGAACGTATCCCACCGGTAATTGATGAAAAATCTCTTGCTCTACCAACTGGACCTCCTATTCCTAAACTATCAGGTAGAATCAATGCTGCAATTACTGCGCCATGATGTCCTTCACCAGAGGTAACTTCGTCAACCGCAATCTCATGTTCAATTATTTCTAAATCTCTACTCGCTAATCGACGTTGCATCTGCCTTTTAAGCATCAATTCAGTCTCTTCATAATCCTCATTAGTTGATACAGTGGTAACAATGGCTACCTCTTCTCCTTCAGGTGTAGTACATCTTGCCCATCCTGCTCCAGCGCAAGCCGTAGAACCATTCCATGCTAAACTCACAGAATAATGACACTCGACTAAACTACCCATAGGAAGAGCCCTGGGATTTTCAGGAGCGAATCCCATGGGCAACATCGCTCCTTGAACTTGAACTAGACGGCAATCCCCTAATCCTAATTCAACTAGACATTGATCGAAAGCATCCTCTTGTGATTCGCCCCAAGGTGCGACGGCAGTCATCAGCCAACCACCAGATGGAGTGCCAGAATTTGTGCCTTGAGTTGGTGTTTTCGCTCTGCGTTCTGAACCCCCAATACTGAAATCCATGACTACCGGATAACCTCCGGGTTCATCAACGAGGGGGTTGGTAGACGGGCTGTGACTAGCATTTCCTACTGGGTCGGAAACCGATTCTCGGCTTTCTTGTTTGTTTCAGGATGGATTCTCGCAGGATTAGGAGCAAGTGGTTACATCGAAGAATCTACTTCACTATTTCTTGCTGCCTTATTTTGGTTAGCCGCAGTATTGATTTTTATTTGGAAACGAGTTGAAAATTATCGATTAAATCGTTTATCTTTACAATCAGATTGGGAGGAATACAATGGTGAATCAGAAACTGAATATACTGCCCTTCCAGATCCTTCAGAATTTGAATTAGATATCCCTCTATAGTAATCTTAGAGTTTCTAAATTCTGTGGGGCTGCAGCACGAACTTTGAATGTCTCCCAAAGTGTCTTTCTGAATTCATCACAAACAGTATCATCACCATGATGGCAAATAATTCTACGCGGCTTAGGATTTAATGCATTAACATAATCGAGTAATTGGCGTCGATCAGAATGTCCTGAAAATCCATCAATAGTAACAACGTCACATTTCACATCAACCGTATATGATTTACCATCATTGGAAAGTTGAATCTCAGAATATCCCTCTTGAAGACGTCTGCCCAAGGTGTTTGATGCCTGATAACCTACAAATGCCAATGTAGCGCGATCATTCGGGGCCCAATGTTGTAAATAATGTAAAATTGGACCGCCTGTCATCATCCCACTAGTTGCAAGAACAATACAAGGAGATGGATCTAAAACAATCTGTTCACGTCTTTGTCTAGAATCAACTGTCTTGAACCATGGTGAATTAAACGGATTTTCTTCACCTCCACGAAGTACTTGTTGTCTCAAATCTCGATTGAGGAAATTCGGATGAGAGGCGTGAATAGCAGTAGCTTCGGAAATCATACCATCAAGCCAAACTGTACACGGTTCACTAGTAAAGTCATCAGATTTGAATAACTGATCAATAGCGACCATTACCTCCTGAGATCTTCCTACTGCAAACACAGGACAGAAAATTTTTCCTCCTTTTCCGAGGGTTCTCCGAATTAAATCTTGAAGTTCTTCGGTTGCCTCTTGGCGAGTCGGCTGAAATGATGAACGTCCCCCATATGTAGATTCAATTACTAATGAATCAACACGAGGAAATCTCACCGTAGCTGCATCGAATAACCATGATTTCTCATATTTTATATCACCAGAAAACAACAATCTATGCATATTCTTTTCTTCGCCTATCTCAAGATAAACTGATGATGAACCAAGTATGTGTCCAGCATTCTCCATTGTCATTTTAATATCAGGGGCAATATCGATTTTCTGCCCATATCCTACATCAATTACATGTTTAATACAGGTCTCAATATCTGCTAAACTATAGGGAGGGCCATCACCAGATTCCATCTTACTTACTTTGATGTAATCTTGTTGTAGTAAAGTCATTAGATCTCTTGTAGGAGGTGTACAATATACTGGTCCTCTGTAACCATAGCGGAAAAGTACTGGTAACATTCCAATATGATCCACATGAGCGTGTGTAATTACAAGAGCGTCAATATTTTCGAGAGGCAGTAATTCTGGAGCATCAAAAAATGGCTGAATCTCAGATATATTGGTGGTAGGTTTAGCCCCACAATCTACGAGAATCTTACTTTCATTAGTAGTAACCATATGCATCGCCCTACCAACTTCTCGATAAGATCCAAGAGCAGTCAATCTTACCCAAGGAGTACTAGATCTCTTTGGACGGTAAATCCTAGTGCCAAATTTTCGAAGAAGTTCCCTTCTTTCATCTGCAGTTTCCTTCCTGTACCTCCTAATGTTATTCAATGTTTTAGATTCAATCGCAGGAGACCTATCTGCTCTAAATAACCAACCTAAAATATTTCTTAATTCAACTAAATTGGAACCCTTTGGCCCTATAGCCTCTGCTGGGTCATTACATTCAATTGTAACTTCTGCAAGAGCAGGGTCTAACCATATATTTGTTATTCCTGCTTCTACAGGAACAATATCTCTGACTGTTTCCAATACCTCTTCTTCGCTAGAAAGTATAGAAGGATCAGGGCGAATAACAATTCTTCTTCTAACTGCTTTAGCTAATTTTACAGTCAATGAATTTCCCTGTTCTACAAAGGCATCGGGTGTAGGAGTAATTATTGCAATTGTGCCGGCTTCAAGGTCGACAGTGTATGGAATTCCATCTGGAATTACCTCCTTTGCCATATTCTTGATTTCTGATAATGTCATTCTCATCCTAGACTCTCCAAAATCCCAAAATGCATCCGCACATTACCGAGGCGACGCGCGGGCGTCTGGGAAAGTAATCATTCAAAGTGATTTGAATAGGGCTTCTAATTCATCTTCACTTACAAGTTGAAATCCATCTTTAGGGGTAATAACACACAAATCCATTCCATTACCCGATGCAGCATCACGTTGAGCAGATGCAAGAAGAGCACGTGCAGCAACTTCAACTGCTTCGTCTCTAGACATGCCTTCTCTAAATTTGTCTTCAAGAACACCATACATGTAAGGTGATCCTGAACCGGTTGCACAATAAGAATCAGGGATTGAACCTCCCGCAGAATCTATGGAATATACATGAGCTCCATCATCATCAACACCTGCGATGAGTAATTGAACCCAATGTGGACGACCACCTAAAATATTAGCAGTAAGAGTTGCTGCACCTTTTACTGACATCTGATGACCTCGCTTGAGTTCAAAGAGAGCCATTTCTGCTGCCAAAGAACGACTAAGTGCTTGTGCATGACCTACTAATCCAGCAGTAGTTAATGCTAGATTATCTGCAATTTTGAACAACTTTTGAACACTCTTATTTGCAACAAAATGCCCCATAGTTGCTCGATGATCTGCACCAACAACAACTCCTCCGTTGAAGGTAATTCCAACGGTACTCGTTCCAGTCTTTGCCTGCTCCATAATTCCGTCCATTTTGATTCCTCCACCGGGCGAATGCCTGCTGGTAGAATGTAATGAAACACGGCCCCTTATGAATTCGACGTTAAAGATGCTCAATCTATGCGAAACACCCTCAGGTTCATTGCTTGCCATGTTTCAGCGAGTATCATGGTGGACACGAAGGAGCCGAAATGGCTTCCAATCTCTAATGAGCCACGTGCTCCCGAAGCAAGGGAAGGGGAAACTTTCCACTTTTTGGAGGCGAGATACCCTGATCCCCCAATACCTAGAACTCCAGAAGGTGTAATTCTCCATAGAGCAGAAATTTTGGATATTACTGGGTTGCCACAACTATTAGATTGGGCCTCAGAGGGAGATATTGTCATGCTTGACACTCGACGTTTAATGGCCAGACAAACAGAATTTAATGCAGTAATCGAAAGACTGGCTTCATTTGTAGAACGAGATTTGGGCGGAGAATTAGTCCAGATGGGAGAAACAAGAATTCTAATTTTACCTCCTACAGTTAAAGCAACAGAACATACGGATCGTGGAGAGTGATCCCATAGACAGTATTGTCGAACATCCTTGCCCCATTTGTTCATCAAATGAAGGACTAAAGATGACTGTACATATCGATGAAATCCCTTACTTCGGAGAACATACTCAGATTACCTTGGCATGCGAGTCATGTGGCTGGAGACGTACAGATTTTATTCCAGCAGAATCGAAAGGGGGAGTTGGCAATAAAATTCCTATTGAATCTGAAACTCTTACTGCTCGAGTAATTCGAGGATCTAACGGAACAATACGCATTCCAGAACTTGGATTAGAAGTAGAACCAGGAACTACTTCATCGAGTTATGTTTCCAATATTGAAGGAGTATTAATTCGATTCCGAGATATGATGATGATGTTACAACGTTCGTTTGATGAAACGAAAGATCCCCCTGAAGAAAAACAGAGAATTGATTTTCTTCTAAAATCATTAGAATCTGCATTGACTGGGGAAGAAATAGAGTTGACATTAGAAATTCTTGATCCTATGGGGCATAGTGGGATACTTCACGCTAAATCAGAAAAATGGACATTGTCAGATAATGAAATCGAGCATCTCGCTATGGGACCAGAAATCCCAATAATGGATGCAAATGATTCGAATTAAAGCGCATCATCTGCAAGAAAATCTTCAATGACATCTGCAATAGAATTGCGCTTTTCATCTAAATCTTGTAACCACTCTGTAGCTTTATCTATACAAATTTGCTTTATTTCACCAGCTAACATCCTACCTGAAGAATAATCACGACGAATTTCTTCTAATGCAGAATCATCAGATTCAAAGAATGTATGGAGATATTGGAAGGCTACATCTTTCTCACAATCCCCCCCTAGACGACGATGTTCTTCAACGGTAGGTTGACCTCCACTCAAGGCACGTTTCACTTTTGTTTCCATGTCTGAAATTGAATCATCTAAGAAAATGGTAGTTTCAGGACGACTAGATGACATCTTATCTCCAGTCATTACGACTGCAAATCGATGATATGTCGAAGCAGGAGGTAGTAATCCGAGTCCTCCAATTTGTCTTTCCAACCTTAACAAAGCCATTCTAATCTGACCTCTATCCTTTTTTGTTGCACCAGGGATCTCAATCAATCCATGTTTAGGGTTGGAAATTAAATCAGAGAATCCAAATGACGAAAGAGCATCAAGAATAGATGCAAAAATTTGTGCCCTGACATCACGATCCACTCTGCCTCTCTCTCTAACACCAAATATGGAAGAATTCTCTTCTTGTACCGATAATGCAATAGAAAGACCTCCCGCCTTCCTCGGCTTAACATTAAACCAATTTGATCTAGTTGCCAAGTCTCGAGTTAAACGAATATGAGGGTCTTGATCAACACCTACAGGTACAACAATTGGTCTTATTCCCCCATACTCTTCATATTGAGGATGAAGAATATCTCCAACTTGAACTAAAGGTGCTTGAATATGAGCCAAATTTGTATCTCCTTGAAATCCATAAATAGACTCCATCTCAGAAAGGGTGGTCCTCTTTCCTAGAGTAAAACCAATTCTTTGAACTATTGGACGTCGACTCTGGAAATATACTGAGGCAGTATCAGATTCAAGGCCAAGTGCTGCATAATTAAGCACATATTCTTTCAAAGCGGTAGATCTGCAATCGTCTAGAGACATACCTCTAGTAGCATGAGCTTCTAAATCGGCTACTGCTATCGTAACATCGGCACCTTGATTTTGAAACCATTTTACTTGCTCAATTACCATGCTATGGCCTAAATGCATTCTACCTGATGGCATTAATCCAGTTAATACTCCAAATGGATCTTTTCTCCGTGCTGAATCTAAAACTACATCCAAATCTCTTTGCGCGAAAATAATACCTCTGCGATGAAGCATACTAGGATTTGGAATTGCCATTCCTTCAATCGAACCTAAACCAAATTCATCACGAATTCTGGAATAGTCTGTCGACTGCTGAGACGACCATGGATCGATACGAAGTCCCTCACCCACAAATTGAGGGGATACCTTTTGGGCATCAAACCTTCTCTCAATTTTTCTCCAAAAGATTGTTTCATCGACGGAATCAAGACCTTCGGGAGACTGGGCAAAATCATGGCGACAGTGGCCGTACTAGGTGCTGGACTGGTAGGAAATTGGATTATCAAGACACTTTCATCAGACGGATACGAAGTAATAGCCATTGATGCAAACAAAGATGCGCTCTCAAAATTAAATAAGTTCTCAAAAACAATTCATTCAATTGTAGATGAAGAATTAATCAATTCATTGGAAGTAGATGTCTACGTTAATGCATTACCTGGAAGAGTAGGGCATAAGATTAGAGAAAACTTGTTAATTAATGGTAACAAAGTTGCTGACTTAGCATTCACTCCAGAAGATCCAGAAGAGATGAATCAAATTGCAATTGATAATGGTTCGATATTAATTTACGATGTTGGCGTAGCTCCAGGATTGTCAAATCTATTATTACACGAAGCAAATCGAAGACATGGAAGATTGTCCTTAGGAAGAGTTAGAGTTGGAGGGAATCCATCATCTAAGGATAACGGATGGAGTTACATGGCTCCATTCTCACCAGTTGATGTCATTGAAGAATATACTAGACCTGCAAGAATTATTCGAAATGGAAAGATAAACACGTTACCAGCATTATCTGAGAAAACTAAATTTGAGGTTGAAGGCAGAGGTGAAATGGAAGCATTTCTTACGGATGGTCTTCGATCAGTTTTGCATACAATTGATGCTGATGAATTAGTTGAAGCAACAGTTCGATGGCCTGGACACATTGACATGTTTTTGGAGAAAAAGGATGAACTAACAGAAGAGGAATTAGTCAAAGCTTGGTCGTGGAATCCAACAAAACCAGAATTCACATGGATGGAAGTTTATGCTGAAGGAGATGGAAGAACATCGTGGATTCTAGACGATGATGGAAATGAATCAGGTTCTTCAATGGCTAGAACAACTGGAGCCATAACCTGTGCAGTAGTCAAATTCTTGCTTAATGAAGAGAAAATGAAAGGAGTTCATCCCCCAGAACATCTTGGGGAATTACTTCTAAATTTATGTCTAGAAGAATATGGAAAACACGAGATTAAAATTTATGAAAAATCAAACTGATTATTCAGATTCAAATAGATGACGATGTAGCTCTGAAGACGGATTATCAGAACGAATTAAACGCCTCATCTGAAAAATAGTTACTATGCCCACTATTCCAGCAACAATGGGTAAAATCCAATCCATCTGAGTTACCGATCTTGGTTCAATTAACCAAGTAAATCTAATGGAAGAATCTTTGAATCCAGATGACCATTCAAAGAGATCTACTACATGATGCCCAAAAACAATGAATGGAGTCATGCCATTGAAATTGTCTTGAATAGAATGAATCGATTCAATCGATTCATTCGAATCATATTCGATAAATGCCACAGTATCAGGTAACAAAGAAAGATGTAATGACCCATTCGCAAATCTCCAACCTTCTTGTAAGTGGCGAACTGAAGAATTCAATTGGTATAATTCGGTGCCATTCGAATACTTTACTGAAAGAACAGACAAGTTATTTCCATTAATTCCCGATGCTGAAATTAATGAATTACCGGGTGTAGACCAATATCCAGATTGTAGTGATGGTTGCTGTACCTTAACGATAGATGATGAATTATTGTAAGAAGAAATTTCCACAGATTTTTGACTAGAAATATATTCTCCAGGAGTGGTAAACCAAAACGGTTGTTCTTCTATCCAAGCAACTACATCTCGATCTCTTCTTACATTCAAATCCTCCATTTCTGCAATCCAAGACATAATCACAATCCCATTCTCTTGAGATGCACTTTCAATCAAATCTATACTTGCAATACTCTTTTCAAGAGATCCAGCATTGACTTCAAAGGATGAAAAATTAGAAAAATTATCTCCAAAATCTACATCATCTACAACTTTAATTCCAGATGCGGTAAGTGAATTAGCCAATTCTTCGGAATTGGAATGATGAGATGAATGTTCAGGTAAACCAAAAGTAAGAGTGTTGTTGCCCCAGCGCGAAGCAGAAATTAGGCCATTAACATAAGAAATACATGCATCTACGCTATTTGGATCATCCAAAATACTGACATCCGGCATCCCATGACACCCAAATTCATCGCCTAATGCAAGCCTTTCTGGACCTGCCAACCTAGTAAGCCAACCATCATCATCATGAGGATAGTCAGATAATTCAGCATTAACAAGCGGAATTGACAGAATCAAAGTAGCAACCAAAACGGCGAGATAACTACCATTCATGACACTCCGAAAAATCGGTAATTCATGGACTCTCTGTTTGTTCAACGAGTAATCATCAAGAACAAGATGTAGAGATTTGATTACATGGGAACAAATGCTGTCGACTCTTTACGGGGTCTGTCGGGTATCAAAGGAGATGCAAAACCACTTCCATTCACCCCAATATATTCGTTACTTGTAAAGATTGGACCAGTGATATTTAGGACAATATTTCGAATCAGAACATTGGGGATTGAACGAATACCAAAAAAAGGACCAGTAATTCTTGCTGGAAATCATTTAGCTCATGTTGACCCAATCTTAATGATAGTCGGATCAAGGAGAACAGTTAGATTTCTTTCAAAGAAAGAGCATTATGATCAAGCATTCACAAAATTTGTGATGAAGACTACAGGACAAATTGAAACAGATAGAGAATCAGGAGGAAAGGATGCTCTAATTCAAGCAACTGAAGTATTACGAAGAGGTGAAGCCATGGGAATTTTTCCCGAAGGTACTCGTTCAAGGAAAAGTGAAGCACCCTATATGCAGAAAGGAAAAACGGGTGTCGCAAGACTGGCTCTCACATTTCCAGATGTCCCGATTCACCCAGTAGCTATTTTGGACACCCATAAAATGCTAAAACCAGGTTCCAAAATGTTCAGAATCACTACTCCTCTAACAATGTCGGTAGGAAAAGGAATTACTTGGAGAGAATGGATTCATCATCCTAATGGAGGAAATTTATCTGAATCAGAAATTCAACAGATTGTCGATTCAGAGCAAGACATACGAGACCAACAAATGGCTACACTATTTCGAAGATTTACTGACCAACTGATGGGTAGTCTTTCTGCTTTAGGAGCACCTTGAATTCATCCGCATCTTTCAAAGACCTAACCTTCACAGCAGATAACCGGTCACATGGAAGAGTACCAACAACTGATGCGTCGTATCCTCTTGGAGGGTGTTGAAAAAGGGGATAGAACCGGTACCGGAACTCTTTCTGTATTTGGCCATCAAATGCGCTTTGATCTAAGAAGGAAATTTCCAGCTGTAACCACCAAAAAAGTACATTGGCCGTCAATTATTCATGAACTACTTTGGTTTATTAGTGGGGATACTAATGTAAAGTATCTTCAAGAAAATAAAGTTAGAATATGGAATGAATGGGCTGACGAGAACGGAGATTTAGGCCCAGTGTATGGAAAACAATGGAGAAAATGGGAATCGAATAATGGGCAAATTATCGACCAATTGCAAAATGCTATTGACATGATTAAAACAAACCCAGATAGTAGGAGAATCATTGTTAGTGCATGGAATGTAGGTGAATTAGAGGAAATGGCTCTAATGCCATGTCACGCTTTTTTCCAATTCTACGTTGCTAATGGAGAATTGTCACTCCATCTCTATCAGAGATCTGCTGATGTATTCTTGGGAGTTCCATTCAATATCTCATCATATTCTCTATTATGTTTTATGATTGCCCAAATTACTGGACTCAAACCAGGTGATTTTGTCCATACTATTGGAGATGCTCATCTTTACCTAAATCATCTTGATCAAGCTAGAGAACAAATATCTCGTACTCCTTTGGAATGGCCTACACTTCGATTAAATCCCGAATGTAAAACAATTGATGATTTCAAATTTGAAGATGTAATCATCGAAGATTACAATCATCATCCGCATATTTCTGCACCGATAAGCATCTAATAGAAATTTAGAAATGATTAGAATAATTCTAATTGTTTAAATAGGAGTCAGATATCGCAAGTGTATGCCCCCAACAGAAAAGGAGAAAATGATCATTCTAAATTTACGTGGAAATGGACTTACGTATGCCCAAATTTCAGAAGAAACTGGTGTTGCACCTTCCACTGTAGCCAAAGTTTGCAAAGATAGGTCCGCCAAATTTCATGATTCTTTAAATGTAAAATTTCTTTATGTTAAACAATTTTTACCTAAGGCAACTATAGTCGTTATAGACTGTGCAAAATTTGAAGAGTTGCGTGAGAACACACTCTTGTATGCACACTTCAAAGGAGATACATGGACAATATTTGAAATTAGGAGTCATGGCATCATCCATCAAACAACTTTACCACGTCTATTTCATCCATGTGTCTACCCTTATTTAGCTAAAAATTTTGCCAAATGGGCAATTGGCAATGATGGGCGAACTAGGAATGTTGACTATTCTATTTCCACTATTTTTTCCAATATCACTCACACTACACCCCAAAATACGAAAAAGGAATTCGAAGTACTTCAAAAATCGATTAAAGGCCTAAGTGTTGAATTATCAACAATATTGCGAGGTGATAGTAAAAATCTAATTAGACAAAATATTCATCGAAATAGAATGCATACGGGGCGATCCATCGCAAGTACTGAAGAAAATAATTTAGACTCATTTATTTCCGAATTTTCTTATGCAGATG
>PAOZ01000011.1 GCA_002708695.1 Methanobacteriota archaeon
CAAAATTTAATTTTTCATATGACGTAAGTGCTGTCACTCTTTCAAGGCTTGTAGATAGAATTACTTCATCTAGTCGAGCAGTAGTTCTGCTAAATTGATCTACAGGAATTAGGACTTCGTCTGGAAGTCCCAACCGATATTTCACTCTTGGAAGAAGTTGAACAAAAGCTCCCTTGTATGTTCTCTTTATCTTCTTCAATCCAACAACTTTTCCGATTTCATTGCTATCATTATCGACAACCGCTCTTCCAACCATTTCATCTGGCGCATAAAGTCCTTCGTCAATTCTAATTGTATTTCTCCATCTTCGTTGTAGTTCTCTCATCGATTTAGAAATTCTAATTGTTCCGTCTGGTTGTAGACTGTGGATTAGTTCCTTAGCTAAAGGTGCGGAAAAAGCTGGCTTTCTCATGTATGTTTGTGCTACTTCAGATACAACATCTATTCTCAAGGACCTCACATGTTCTTTCCTAGGGCTAAATCGTTGTCCTTTGATTACTCCTACTAGTTTCCCACCTACGAAAACCTCTCTATCTATCAATTGTTCAATTGCTAATTCATCACTCATCTCTTCATTCCCCTTTGTATTTGCGTTTCCCATCCCGCTCTTGTTGTGTTCGGGTTGCATCCTAGGTACATAAACGAATCGGATTTTGATGGCGTATAATTCAATTGGAAATATCCTCTCATTTACGTTTTTTCAATTGAAAATCGCTTTAATTTATTATCATTATCGGCCATTAAATTAATTCACTTTAAATTTGATTATGTTTAATTTTTAATCTATAATCCAATTGAAAATAATGAAAATTCACAAAATTATATTTCAAATCAGTAAATATCTTAGATTTTTTAGAAAATCATTCCAAAATCATTTTTTTCTATTGTTTTTCAATTGGAAATATCATTTTCTCAATTTATTTGAATCTTCATTTTTTTCGGAACCTCTATGGATGGCCCACATTGACAAATTATCATGGGGGGCAATTCACGTCCGTTGGAAATTTTGCAATTCATCAGAGAAACTATTGGAGTAGGTTCTACAAGAACAACTGGCCTATCTGATGAAGTTATAATGAAGTTTAGTGAAAAAGATCCGAAATTAAATCAGGCAATCGAGGAAGCTGAAGTCACATTTTCAAGATTAATTGATGATTTTGGAATTGAGATATTACAAATGGATGAAACCAAATTAATCTCTCATTTACAATCTGCTTACATTAATTTTTATTCTCCTGCAACCATTAATCCCTATGTGGCGATTTCAGCTTGTGGCCCTTGGATTGTTACCTCAAAGGGGGCAATTATCCATGATAATGGAGGATATGGAATGTTGGGTTTTGGACATGCACCTAAAACTGCAGTAAATGTAATGTCTGAAAATTGGGTTATGGCAAATGTCATGACTCCTTCCTTCAGTCAGTTACGTTTAGTTGAACGTTTACAATCTGAATTAGGACATACCAGAGGTCATTGTCCATTTACTAATTTTATTTGTATGAATAGTGGTTCGGAATCAGTAACTGTAAGCTTAAGAATTGCTGATGTGAATGCTAGAAAGCATACTGACAAGGGAGGAAGATACGAAGGGGCTGAAATCAAATTATTGGCCATTGAAGAAGCATTTCATGGAAGAACTGACCGTCCGGCCCAACTTTCACATTCGTGTAAAGGGAAATATGACGAACAATTAGCAACATTTCGAGATCGAGACAATCTCATCCTTGTTCCTGCAAATGATACAGAAGCATTACGTCAGGCTTTTTCTGATGCTGAACAACAGGGCATATTCATTGAATTGATGGCTATAGAACCCGTGCAGGGTGAAGGGAATCCTGGTCAGTGTGTTACTAGAGAATTTTACGATGAAGCAAGACGCTTGACTTTAGATCATGGCAGTATGTTATTGGTAGATTCAATTCAAGCAGGTCTCCGTGGCCAAGGCTGCCTATCTGTAATTGATTATCCTGGTTTTGAGGATTGTATTGCTCCAGATTTTGAAACTTGGTCCAAGGCATTGAATGCTGGACAATATCCTCTTTCAGTTCTAGGAATGAATGATAGAGCATCTGAATTGTATGTAGTAGGAATCTATGGTAATACGATGACTACTAATCCACGTGCATTAGAAACTGCAGTTTCCGTTTTAGATAGCGTGACTCCTGAGTTGCGTGAAAATATTAGATTAAGGGGTAAAGAATTAGTTTCTGGTCTAAAGAATTTGGCGGAAGAATTGCCCGATGTTGTTGTCAAAGTACAAGGTACAGGCCTCCTTTGCTGTGCTGAACTCAATCCTTTAACTCACCAAGTTGTTGGTTTTGGAGAAGTAGAAGAAAAATGTCGCGAAATAGGTTTAGGCATAATTCATGGTGGGCAAAATGCCTTGCGATTTACTCCTCATTTTGAGATTACTTCTGATGAAGTAAATCTTGTAATAGATCTTGTACGTACGGTTCTCATTTCTCACAGTAAATGAGGTGTAATTGATGGCATCTGTTCTTAATATCGAAAGTATTGATGTATATTCTCCAAGTGGTTCTAGTGCAATCAATACTTGGGTTTCAGATATTATTGAGGGAAGAACCCCTGAGCCCGAGGAAAAGATTCGTTTTTGGGTACATATTCGAGATGCTGAAAGAGCGATTGCGATTCTCAATTCAAATAATATTGTTGGAAACTTCCAACTATCGGGTCGAAGGGCTTGGAATCAAGAAATGGTATTAGATGAAATAAATCGGTTATGGACTCGGTATCAGAACTCTGTTCAAGGAACACACACTATTGAATCATTGAGTAACATTCCTTCTCCTGCTGCATTTCAGGTTGATGGAAGTGATTTAAGGCCAAATTTAGCCCCATTACATGATGCATTGTTAAGTTGTGGAACTGAGGGATGGCGTCCATTAGTTGCAATAAGAGTCGGTTTGATGGAATGTATTGCTTTAGCAATTGAACATTAGAATAAATTTGAACCAAGCAACGGTAGTAATACTGAAGCTTCGCCTTCAACGGTTACATGAGGTGCATCCGGTCTAATTTTTCCCCAAGAAATTGCTTCTCTAGTTCGTGCACCAGATAGGGAACCATCATGTTCGGGGGCAGTTGTAATTCCAACAGCAGAATCCAAACCTCCTCTGTATTGGTTCCACCAAATTACATGATGTTTTGAAATCCCTCCACCAACCATAAGTGCATGAGATTTATCTGCAGTCCAAGTCAGGTCTGATAGAATTTGTTCATCAGCTAAGAAATCAATCATGAATTCAGGTGATTTTTGACGATGCATAAACAATTGAGCACCAATACTTCCATCAGAAAGTCCAGGAATAACTATTGGAATCCGATGTTTAGCAGCATGATGGAGTAATGAAGTTTCATCATTTATTCTATCTCCGAGTGCCCAACAAAGTTCCACAGAACCAAATCCTAACCATGGATTATTTGGATTCTTTACTTTTCTTTCTTCTTCGATTTCTTCTAACCATGGGAGAATAATTGGTTCCAAAATTTCTCCATAGCATTCATTTGGCACGATTACATTACCCAGTCTGTTTAGACCTACATCTCCTAACAAAGCATCATCTAAATCAAATGAACCATGGTAATAATGTCTGAAAGTTCGTGCAATATCGTGGTCAAGAGTCCCACAGGTAGTACTGATGACATTATATCCTCCATTTTTTATTGCTTCAATAAAGAAGCCCCTAGTTCCCGTAGCCATTAAGCATGCTGGAAATGATAACCAGTTTAACACTCGATTTTTCTCGCCATTTTTATTTTTTGTTTCATCTATGGCGTGTCTGAGAATATCTCTTGCTTGTACTAGTTTGGTTGCAGTGAATCCACCAGCATTTCTCATTTGTTCGAAAAGAACATCAATTGTTTTTGTTTGCGAAAGATCGTAGTCAGATACTGGCTGATTGAAGTCCTCTCTATCGTAACTCATAGTGTCTCCGAACAAGTGCTTCCCTATCGTTTCTATGGAAGTAAAATATTGAATTTTTCAATTGAAAATTTCATTTTCTAATTGAATAATTCTATCTCTTATTTTTGCTGCTCTTTCAAATTCCAAACGTGCTGCTGCGGCTGTCATTTCTTTTTTCAATCGTTCAACTAATTTCATTTTAAAATCCGCATCTTCATTGGATTCCATCTGTATTGTAATTTCACCTGCTTCAACCCATGATGGTTGGCTTATATTTGATAATACTGAATCCTGTAGATTGTTAGAATGCTCATTCCAAGTTCCAACACCAAGACCAAATTTTTTCACAATATCGGAATCTTGCTTTTGTTTGGATTTTCCAGTGAAACTACCTACAAATCTCTTGCCTCCAGTACTCCCTTTCCCAGCAGTTCCAGCCAATAGGCCTTCAATTTCTTCGCCCATTGTTGGTAGAGATTTTTGTATTGTAGTTGGAGAAATTCCATTTTCCTCATTATGTTTCTCTTGTCGTAACCTTCTTTCTAGAGTCTGATTGATGGCCGCTTGCATTGAAGGACTAACAGAATCAGAGTAAAGTATGACTCTTCCATTTTCGTTCCTAGCGGCCCTTCCAATCGTTTGTAGAAGACTTCTTTCGTTTCTAAGAAACCCCTCTCTATCTGCATCAAATATGGCAACTAAACTAACTTCAGGGATGTCAAGCCCCTCTCTGAGCAAATTAATTCCAACTATTACATCGATATGTCCAATTCTCAACGCTTTGATAATTTCGGATCTCTCAATCGTTCCAATTTCACTGTGTAAATAATGAGCTTTGATTCCCATTCGAAGTAAATATTCTGCTACTTCTTCTGCGAACTTAATTGTTAAAACTGTAACAAGAACCCGTTCATTATTCTTAATGCAATAATTGATTTCATCAAGAAGATCTTGAACTTGCCCTTCAGTAGAACGTACTTCGATTTCAGGATCTAAAAGTCCTGTGGGCCTAATTTCCATTCGTACAATGTCTTCAATTCCTTCCATCGTCTCTAACATACTACTTTTTTTCTTGGGAGAATTAGATTCAATCGCCCCCCCTCCACCAGGAACATGCAGAAGACCTTCTGGTATTTTCTGATTAGTTACTTCTGCCAAATGTCTTAATTCTCGCTCTCCTGGTGTAGCGGAAACGTATAACATTTGAGGGACAAGTGATTGAAACTCATCTATCCTTAATGGCCGATTGTCAAATGCCGATGGCAAACGAAATCCATAATCAATTAAATTGGCTTTTCTTGATTTATCTCCTGCATGCATTCCACTTAATTGAGGTAGTGTAACATGACTTTCATCCATGATTACTAGATATTTTTTGGGATTTCCATGGAATGATTGGGAGCATGCTGCCATAAAATCAAACAAACAGTACGGCCGATCTCCAGTATTCCTTCCATCGAAATATCTACTATAGTTTTCAATTCCTTTACAAGTACCAAGTTCTTTCAATAATTCTACATCAAAATCTGTTCTTGTAACGATTCTGTGTGCTTCCAAATCCTTTCCTTGTGATTTGAAAAATTGTTCTCTTTCGTCTCTATCATTTTCAATTTCTTCCAATGCTTGGTCAAATGACTCTTCAGATGTAATGTAGAATTCTTTTGGATGAATCCATGCTTCTTCGATATCGTCTAATGGTTCAAAACTTATAGCTTCACAAATTTGGATTTGTTCTATCCCCTCAAATCCGAATTTAACTCGTAACGGGTCGTCTCTACTTGGCATCCAAATATCTAGGATTTCTCCTCTAAGCCGTATATCTCCTCTTTCAAATTCTGATCCAGTTACTCTTCCATAATGCAATTCTACAAGTTCTCGAACAACGCTCATAGGTTCTGTTTTTTGTCCAACATGTATTCTGACATGGTGTTGAAGAAAAGTCTCTGGAGGATTAAGTCCGTAAATTGTAGATACGGTGCCAACGACAATTACGTCTGGTCTAGTTACAAGTGAAGCAACAGTTGAAAACCGCTCTTGTTCAATCCGTTCATTCATTTGTAATTCTTTGTCGATGTATAAATCTCTAGTGGGAACATACGCTTCTGGCTGGTAATAATCATAATGACTAACGAAGTATTCTACTGCATTGTTTGGAAAAAGAGACGACATTTCTTGCCATAATTGCCTAGCTAACGTTTTGTTGTGGCTTAGTATCAAAGTAGGAATTTGTAACCGTTCAATGATGTGTGCCATTGCGAATGTTTTACCTGAACCAGTAACTCCTAAAAGTACACATCTTTCTTGTGAATTTTCCAATTGAAAAACAATTTTTTCAATTGCATTTTCTTGGTCTCCTGCAGGCTCAAATTCTGCATCGATTTTGAAAGGGATTGAATCATTTGACTTAACTAAATTGATTGATTTTGAAAGATCATAAGGGTCATTTGAAACATCCATTTCTTCATCCTCATGGTAAGTATAAGCCGCCGTTAACGTGGATAATAGCTCCCGTGATGTAAGATGAATCTTCACTAGTTAAGAATGAAACCACAGAAGCAATTTCTTCTGGATTCCCTACTCTTCTCATTGGAATCTCAATCTCTCTTTCTTTTCTCTTCTCTTTAGTATCGTTTCCAATAATGTCTGTATCAATTGCTCCAGGTGCTATTACATTTACTCTAAGTCCAGTATCCGCAACATTGCTGGCTAGACTTCTTGCCCATGCATGAAGTGCCCCTTTTGATGCAGCATAGTGAGCTCCATGAGGACTCCCTTTTATTCCCAATTGACTTCCGATAGCTACTATTTTTGCTGAAGGATTTAGGTGTGAAGAAAGTGCAGTATAGATTGCCACCGATCCTCTGAAATTTACATCCATTGTTGTATTTAATTCCTCTAATGTTAGATCCTTGGCGGAACTACGTTGATACATTCCATGATTAAGAACTAAAATTTCTACTCCTTCTTTTACCCAAGGATGATCGGCTAAAATGAATATTTCGTCTGTATTTCCACAGTCTACTTTTGTTGCAACACAATCTACATTCTCTTTTCTAAGATCGGATATTACAGATTCAGCGGATTGAGAATCTGTATTATACGTCAAAAGTATTCGATGCCCATCTTTCGCAAGTCTTCTTGAGATTGCAGCACCAATCCCTCTTCCTCCGCCAGTAATTACTGCTAGACCCATATTCTCACCTAATCCAATAACCCATCAGTCGCATATGGATCAATCATCATTATGGCTGCCAAAAGAACCCATCCAGTTAGCATGGAAACTCGGAACAGTACCGTTTGAAAATCTACCAATCTTTCTCTTAATAGTATGACTCCAATATTCAAAGCAGACATAATTCCTGCTGCAGCAAGAAACCAAACCTCGTCCATCGGATTCGAGATAGCGAAGCATGCAAACCAGAGAAGCGTGAGTTGTATAGATGTCCTAGTGGTTGAGTCTTCACCAAATCTAGATGGAAATGAATGAATACCGTTTTGTCTATCACTTTCTACATCCATTCTAGCGTAGTTTATGTCAAACGAAGCAATCCATAATGCAACTCCTAAAGAAATGTAGAAGATTTCAGGATACCAGTAGAATTCAGTAAATCCTTCATTCATACCTGTAATTGATGCCCAGCCATGCACATCTGCAGAAACGGCAACCCAAGCAGCGGCGGGGGCAAGTCCTAAACAAAGTCCTAACCAGAAATGGCACAGCCAAGTGTATCGTTTGGTATATGGGTAGATAACGAAAACCAATACTGGAAGCCAAGCCATCATAAATGCAATTTCGTTGAGTTGCCAAGCACCGAAAAGTAACATTACTAGGAAAACTGTTGCAAGAGTCCAAGCTGTATTTATTGACAAAGATCCAGATACTAAATGCCGATTTTCAGTTCTGGGGTTTGTTGCATCAATGTCTTTGTCTATTATTCGATTTAATGCCATAGCCAAACCTCTTGCACCAATCGCTGCAACGAGAATCCAGAGGATATCTACTCCAAACATTGGCGTTGAAATCTCGTGAATATATTGATTGTGAGCTAGAATGTAGCCAATTAATACAAATGGGAGAGAGAATAAGGTATGCTCAATTTTCACGAACTCTAAGATTTCTTTTATTCCCATAAAATCACTTTAATTTAGCAGATGAGGGGGCCAATTTCTACTCCCCAATCCATCTTCTTCAGCATATTTTCTAACTCTTTGAATGGTTTCTGAATCGTGCAATGTTACTGCAGGCCATCTTCTTATTGGGTGTGAACCATTCATTGAAGGAATTGGAACGGTGGCATCCCAAGCAACTCGGCTTTTTCCTACATCGAATCTAAGCCCCCTATCTACATCAAACCTCGCAAATAATTGCCAAAGCAACCTCCTTCTTGCTTTTGGGCCATGCAAATCTAAATCATCATCAGTAATGAAAAGCCATCGAAGTGTTTTTGAATTTTGCAATTGCCAAATTGAATTTATCAATTGGGAAATTTTAATCTCTTTTTCTTTAGCAAGTTCTTCATTTAATCCAAACATTCCTTTTCTAGGATCCGGCTTCCCTTCAATGGAAGTAGTTACTACAAGCATACTTGGTCGAAGTAATCTGGCATCAGCCACATCGTTCAAATCAAGAACTGATTGAAGAAAACCATCAGGAACTCCAGGTGGTTTCCCTTTTCCTTTCCTCCAACTAGGTGCACTTCGCTTAGGAGATCCTTCAGGGCCTTCTGAATCACTGCGAGGATCAGCATTAGGAATTGTTGTGGCATCTATTAGAATCTTAGATTGAACATTTTCATATGATGTTGCTGGGTCTAATGAATCTCCAACCATTCCTTCGATTACGATGATATCTTCTCGAGGGTCTACTTTGTCATTTAGTGCATCCAAAAATAATTCTAAATCATCAGGATTTTGATTAGAATCAACTGCAACGATTGTTTTGAGAAACATCATCTGTCCTGCACCAAATAATCCCAGAGCCGTTTTTCTCGCTTGCCTAGGATATCTTTGCTTTGATGAGACAATGGCCAAATTATGAAATCCCGTTTCCATTGGTAAATGGACTCCCATTACATCTCTATGTTGAAATTTTAATACAGGGCTGAATTGTTTTCCAATAGCCTCACCCAAAAAACCATCTTCCATTGGTGGAAGTCCTACAATAGTTGCAGGCAACATAGCATCCTTTCTATGAGTAATAGCTGTGACTTTGAGTACAGGATATTGGCCGGTTAGTGAATAAAATCCAAAATGATCTCCGAACGGTCCTTCGGTTTTTGTTTCTCCTGGAACAACATATCCTTCAATGATAATATCCGCATCTGCGGGAACCCAGATATCTTGAGTTAGAGCCTTTACAATTCTAAGGCGCCTCCGTCCTAAGAAACCAGCAAACATGTATTCCTCTAAATTGTCTGGAAGAGGAGAAATCGCAGAAAATATTAGTTCAGGCGGTCCACCTATACAAACAGCAACTGGCATTTTCCCATCTTTGTATAGAGAAGCATGATCTGCACCATGTTTGTGTATTTGCCAATGTAAACCCAATTCTTTCTTCCCATATACTTGCCCCCTATACATCCCAAGATTATGTTCTTCAGTTTCTGGGTCTTTGGTCACAACTAATGGTAATGTAATGTAATGGCCTCCGTCCATTGGCCATGTTTTTGGAATAGGTAAACGAGTTAAATCTACTCCATCCATTGCAATTTCTTGACATTTGGCTCTTCTGACTTTTTTTGGAGGTAATGCCATTGCATCTCTTGCTAGTGGCAATCCTTTCCAAGGCTTTGAAACGAAAGTCCCAATGTCTGGTTTCATTAGAGAGACCAAACGTTCTCCTATTTCTGCTTCATTATTTGCTTGTAATGCACGTAATGTTCTTTCTTTTGTTCCAAACATATTCATTACAAGTGGGATTTCAGAAATTGAACCGTCGGCTAATTCAGGTTTTTCAAAAATAACAGTAGGGCCGCCAGTTTTTACCAAAAGGTCTGCGATGCATCCTGCTTCCAATTCTACGCGTACAGGACGTTCTATTCTTAGAATCTCTCCATCTTTCTCTAAAGCACGCAGATAACGCCCCAGAGTCCTCCACGCCATGGTGCTCCGTTTGTGTCAATACATGAATACATTTGGTTTATTCTAATCGACTAATTGATGCACTGGTTTTCTTTCGAGGAGGTATGGGCGCAATATGCGATGTACTTGTTGTAGGTGCGGGTCCAGGAGGTGGCTCCGCTGCTTTACATGCTGCAAGATTGGGTTTAGATGTGATTGTAATTGAAGATCATAAGGAAATCGGAACACCAGTTCATTGTGGGGAATGTATTTCAGACATCGCTCTTTCAAATCTTGATTTGAATTTGCCAGATCAAGTGATTAGTAAGCGTGTACACGGGATTCGAGTCATTTTCCCTGATGGAACACAAAAACGACTGACTGAACATGGATACGTCTTGGAAAAACATCTTTTTGAGCAATGGTTAGTAGAACAGTCCGTTGATTTAGGTGCAAGGTTATTTCTTGGTCATAAATTAAAATCAATGGAACGCATTGAAGAAAATGGAAAATTTATGGGACATTATTGTGAAGGAAAGGGAGACAATTTCCCTATAAATGCGAAAATTGTAATTGATGCATCTGGAGTGACGGGCGTTTGTTCTAAGATTTTAGAATTAAATCAACGACCGAAAGTAATTGCTGGAATGCAATATGAGATGCTGCAAGTTCCAACAGATGATTATCTCGATTTTTATATTTGGCCTCAGTATGCTGAAAAAGGTTATTTATGGATGATTCCAAAAAGTGATGGACGTGCTAATGTTGGATTAGTAACCGAAAACAAGAGTCGAATTGTAAAAGAATTAGATCGTTTTATTGAAGACACAGATGAATTTCGTGATTTAGAAATTGTAAATCCTAATTGGAAAGACGATGGTCGAAAAATTAGTGGTTTTGGAGGGGCAATCCCTATTTCTGGCCCTCATGAAACAACACATTCAGATGGAATTTTATTGATTGGAGACGCTGCAGGATTTACTTCTCCTTTGTTTGAGGGAGGCTCCCATCTGGCGTTGAAATCAGCCCAATTTGCTGCAATTACGGCTGCCGATGCTATTTTGAAGGATGATGTTACAGCTAATTCTTTAGCAAAATATTCTGAAAGATGGAAGTCAGAATTCCCTCCTTATCATAAAATTTTGAGAGGTAAAAGCGCTCTTTATTCTCTTTCAGATCAAGATATGTCTGTAATGGGGCGTTGTTTTCCTGATGAAATGTCAGATATGGGGATTTCAGGAAAGGCAATGGTTGCAATTCGATTATTAGTTCGACGTCCAAGTCTATATTTTAGAAGAATCATTCCTGCTATGCTTGCATTTGGATATAGTCGAGCCAAGTACTATGGTTGGTAACCATAGAGCCGATGCTCTATTGAGCGGGTAGCATCGGTCACCATTCGGGATAGGTATGTGGCTTGACCTAATTCTTCTTGGTCTTCCGTCATTTATGACGCTACTTGCGTTTCGCCATACTATACTTTTTCGAACACCTCATCCCCAAGAATTTACAATTCTTGGATTGCAAGCTTTACCTTTTTTATTCTTGATTATTGCATTTATTGTTGATTTTGATTTATTGAGAACTGTTAGGATAAATGGATCATATGATCTTCCCATTCATTATCGTGTTTCTGCAGTGTGGGCAGGTAGAGCGGGACCTTTGTTGCTTTGGATTGCTTGGTTGTCAGCTGCAAGATTATGGTGGCGTTATATTTCAGACAAAGACAAAGAAAAGAAGAGAATTGGTTCAGGAGGAATACTACATTTACTGACATTTTGTCTATTTTTCCTTGCTTTTTTGCTTGAACCTTTTGCTTTGGATAATTCTCCTCCAAGATCTGAACTAAATGTATTTCTTCAGACTGACTTAATGGTTATTCATCCTCCGATAGTATTTGCATTCTATGCACTTTGTCTTGCAGTATCTGCTTTAGCAATGGAAGGAATATTGAATGAAAATTCACCCTTTGAAATTCATCAAGAAGTATTACCCTTGGCTCGAGCTGCATTTTTTGCAGGAACCTTGGGAATAGGTTTAGGAGGATTATGGGCATATACCGTTTTGGATTGGGGAGGTTATTGGGCTTGGGATCCAGTTGAAACAGCCTCATTATTACCTTGGCTTTCCTTATTGTTGTTAATTCACGTTCGAATGTCTCCAAAAGTAAAGAATAGAAATTCAGCCTTAATTTGGTCTCCCGCATTAGCATTATTGACAGGTGCATTGGCACTTCACTCTACTTTAGTTACTAGAGCAAATGGAGTATGGGCCTCAGTCCATGCCTTCGTTGCTTCTCAAGATAGCGAGTCTGTAACGAATGATGCTTACATTAGAGTACTTTCATTGTGGGATTCTGGTGTCGAAGGAATAGAAGTATTAATCCAATTCTTTGGTATGATAATTTTGATTTCAATCGCAACATTTTGGTTAGGGCGACATCGTTCATCCCAAGTATTGGTTTCAGGCCAAGAAATATTGTTAACAGCCAGACCAATTTTGGCGTTTGCAATCTTTATTGGAGAATTTGCTATTTTGTTTTATTCACAATCATTATCTGTTGGAATTCTTTTGATTCCCGTGGTTTTCTTGATGTTGCATGATAGAAATCAGTCAGTCTTATGGCCGGCGGTAGGAGTTGTAGTCCTTCTATTTTCAAGGTGGTCATGGCATTTAGATTCAATAGAAGCAGGTATTGGAATGCTTTTGTTGCTTCTTCCTTGGCTATTAGCTCCCGAAGAAGAATCTAATTTCAATACACCTTCATTATCCTATTTTTCATTACATGTTCCATTAGTTGGAGGGGGCTCGTTTCTAGTATTAACATGGCTTTTGTTATTGGCAGAAATTGATGGCTCATCGCCTGAAGCGCATGAAGCATTTGGATCTATACTAATTGCAATATTAGCATCAGCATTGCTAATTTATTCACTTAGACGAGGATCAAAAGTTCATCGACGGACAATTCTAATTTTAGGATTAATTTTATCCCTTTGGGCATCATTGTTTGGTCTTGATTTCTTGCCTTTACCTGGAAATGCTGATCAATTACTCACACAATCAATTAACAGAGGCCACATTAGTCGATTTTTGTTAGTTTGGTTAATTATTACAACTCCTCCTTCGATTGCAGATTTGATTTCAACGATTAGAGAGACAACTCGAGTAAAAAAGAGAAATTCAAGTTTACGAGTTTTGGGTTCACATTTTGCTCACGCGGGTATTCTAATTTTATTAGTTGGACATGTATTGACTACCACTCTAGTTGATCGTGTTGATCCATCTCATCAAATAACTCTGATCAGAGATGAACAAATACGCCATGGAGACTTTCTATTTGAAATGACAGAAATTACTACATTAAGTTCAGAAGATTCAGAATTTAGTGAGAGATTTTCCATTGCTGATGGTTTTTTTGGGATTCAAATTAATGTTTACGATACTAATGGCGAATTCATTTCTTCAGTAGAACCAGGTGTATTGAGATTTGATTCTGCAGATGGGATGATTCGACCAAGGTCAGAAGTTGATCGCCTAGTTGATTGGAAGGGAGATACGATTCTAATTCTTGATTTAACCCAGATGAATCAAATAATGACTCACGCAATGTTAGGTGAATTAGATGATGTAGATCGAGTTCGTCTAACGGTTTATGATTTACCAGGGAGTCATTTAGTTTGGATTGGTTGGACTATGATAATGTTTGGATCTATTCTTTCTTTGAAACAAATTCGAAAAATTGAATCTGATGAATCTGAGTAATTTTTCTGATTGAACTAAGGACCACTCTCATAAGGGGGCAGTAGGTCGCGCGGTTGTCCTTAAGGAGGTAATGTGTATGGAGAGCGGTTCCATTGTCCACATTGATTATGACTTGTATAATGCAGATTCAGGAGATCTTATCGAAACTACTAGAGAGGCTGTAGCCCAAGAACACGATAGACATGAAGCCAATCGAACTTATTCTCCGTTGGTTACTGTTATTGGTGATGGACGGCTAATTAAGGGATTTGAATCTCATCTTGAAGAAGCTAAAATTGATACAGAATATGAGTTTGATATACCTCCCGCGGATGCTTATGGAGAGCGTGATGCAAGTGCCGTTGAAGTTATGAGTCTACAACAACTTTCTCGTTCCGTTCGAGATCCAGATAATTTACAGATTGGTGGAATGGTTGAGATTGGAGGAAGAAATGGGATTCTCAAATCGTTCCGTTCTGGTCGTGCGAGTATTGATTTTAATCATGCCTTAGCGGGAGTTACTTTGCGCTACAAATATAAGATAATCAAAGAAGTCACCGATCGTTCAGAAAAGGTTACTACATTGTTGGAAACCAATACTGGAAGAGATGGTTTCGAATGTTCGTTTGACGGCGATGACCTAACAATTACATTGCCGGAGTATGTTTCATACGATCAAAATTGGGCATACACTAAGTTTGGTTTAATTCGTACATTAAGAGATCATGTAGGTGTTCAAACAATCATTTTCAGAGAAGTTCATGCTCCGATGGTTGCTGATGAAAGTGATAGTGATATAGATTTCTCATCTCTTTCAGTTGCTGAGTTGAAAGAACTTTGCAAAGCAGCTGGCCTCCCAGTAGGAGGAAAGAAGGCTGATTTGATTGCTAGGTTATCTGAATCATCTTCCAATGAAGAAGAATGATTTTTCTGAGCGGAATAGTCATCACCTGAATACGGGTCGCGTGTTTGTGAGCCCAATACGTTCTACTCCTGTTTTGGAAGATCAAGATTTTTCATGGTGGGAGAGACTATCGATTTCTGCCCTCGGATTGATAATTTGTTTAGTTGGTTTAGCTCTACTTTCCGAAACATTGAGTCCTGGAAACTTTTTGGATACTATATTTCAAGAAAAATTTCTGGATCCAATTAGAGCTGAAAGTTCATCTGACGGTTCCTATAATCAAATAAACACACTGTCTTACAATTTTACTCTTATTTTATCTGTAATTTCTATTGCAGCTATATTGAGAAAATTAGGTATTGCAGCTTCTGAATGCACAATTTTTGCCTTACTTCCTTGGGTGATTTGGGCTTCATTAGGTGAAGTTGTAGAGGATGCATCACTTTTTGGGCCTTCACTCGAAGCATGGTTTGTATCTCCTGGAATTCATTTCCAAGGAGCAATATGGGTGGTTTTTTCTGGTTTTATCGCTTCACTGGCTGCAAAATCGGGTAATTCTTCGGATGATCGAATTTGGGTTACTGGAGCAGCCATTGCGTTGATTACATTTCAAACAATTCTTTTTCTCACATCTTTGCAAGAAGGAAGAATCGGAACTCCAATGGAAAACCATCTCAATCTATGGCCTGTTGCAATTTTTGGAATAATTGGAATCTTTGTTGTAATCCTATTTCATCCATTGATGGAAAAATGGTCTTCTATTGAACAAGGTATTTTCCAAGTTGGTATTGGTGGTTGTATAGTTTTGTATGGTTGCCTCCATTCTTACATTCAAATGATGTTAAAATTGTTTGAAAGTGGACAGATTTCTACCCTTATCATGATAGATAAATCTTCACTTTTGCGAACCGAGCACGGCATATATGTCTTGATTGATGGCACATATGTCTTCGATGCCTTCCACCCTGAAGCCCTATTTTGGACGTTAGTTGTTCCAGCATTGGTTCTTATTCCTGTGTATTTATTTGTAGGACGTCCTAACTTACAGAAATTGAGAAATTGTAAAATCTCTGTTCCTGGTTTACTCCCAGATGGTATTTCGTTATCCGATTATGAGAAAGAAAGAACACAATTCCACGATAATATGGAATCATTAACTTGGAAGGCAATTCTTGCTTCGCCAATTGTTCTTATTGCAATGTATGGGCAAGCGGTTGATGGGATTGCTACTGGAATTGGTTTAGTCGAGTATGGATATCAAGAGAAACATGTTTTGTCTAGTGCCGTGATTGAATTTTTTGGAACAGCCTATGGTTTCACCGTTCTGAAGTGTTTTATTGGCATGGTTGTTTGGTGGTTTTATGCTCTTCAGAGATGGGAATATAGGTATCGACATCTTCGAATTTTAATGGCCTTAGCCTTGATGACTGTGGGTTTAGCACCCGGATTAAGAGATGTTTGGAGAATGGCCCTAGGAGTCTAATCTCCCGCTTCATTCAAGGACGGTATCCTCCTCGATAGGTCCGAGTCTCATGGATGTCCTCCCTACTAGGGTCAATCGGTCAGATCCAATTTTTAATGATCGTATCGCACATAATAATGACTTAATCAATACCTTGAGGGAAGAATTGGAAAGAGTGAAACTAGGTGGAGGTTCGAAATATGTCGAACGTCATCGAAGTCGTGGAAAGGCATTGCCTCGTGAGAGAATTCAATCTATTTGCGACCCAAGTACTGCTTTCTTAGAAATGTCACCATTAGCAGCACATGGATTGTATGATGGTAAAGCCTCCTCTGCTGGAATTGTGACAGGCATAGGAATCGTGCATGGTAGAGAATGTATGTTTGTAGCGAATGATGCGACAGTAAAAGGAGGGTCTTACTATCCAATGACAGTAAAGAAACACATCCGCGCTCAGGAAATAGCCGAAGAGAACAATATTCCTTGTATTTATCTCGTTGACAGTGGAGGAGCATTTCTTCCAATGCAGGACGAGGTATTCCCTGACAAAGGACACTTTGGTCGAATTTTTAGGAATCAGGCCATTATGTCTGGAAAAGGCATTCCCCAGATTGCGGCAGTTTGTGGTTCTTGCACTGCAGGTGGCGCCTATGTTCCTGCTATGTCTGACGAGTCAATTATTGTAAAAGGAAATGGAACTATATTTCTCGCAGGACCTCCTCTTGTCAAAGCAGCTACTGGAGAAGAAGTCAGTGCTGAAGAGTTGGGAGGAGCAGATGTTCACACACGACAATCTGGAGTCGCAGATCATTTCGCAGAAGATGAACCTGAAGCACTACGTATGGTGAGAAATATTGTTGAGAACCTCAATACCAATCCTAAAACTCGCTTAGAAGTTTCAGACCCTGAACCTCCTCGTCATGATGTTGAAGATCTTTTAGGAATTATTCCAGAAGATAATAGAACAGCCTTTGATGTAAGGGAAGTAATTTCTAGAATAGTAGACGGTTCTAGGTTTCATGAATTTAAACCACGTTATGGCACCTCATTAGTATGTGGTTTTGCACGTATTCATGGGTATCCAGTTGGAATAGTAGCAAATAATGGAATTTTGTTTTCTGAGTCCTCATTGAAAGGAGCCCATTTTGTCGAGTTATGTGGTCAACGTGGCATTCCTTTGGTATTTCTTCAGAATATTACTGGTTTCATGGTAGGTAAAGACTACGAGGCAGGAGGGATTGCAAAAGATGGAGCGAAGTTAGTTACTGCAGTTTCATGTGTTCCTGTGCCTAAATTTACGATAATTATTGGTGGCTCACATGGTGCGGGAAATTATGGAATGTGTGGTAGAGCATATGACCCTCGTTTCTTGTTTATGTGGCCTAATGCCAGAATTTCAGTGATGGGGGGCCCTCAGGCAGCCCAAGTTCTTTCCACAGTGAAGCAAGATCAAAGAATTAGAGAAGGACTCGATCCAATGGATGAAGATGAAATAAAACAATTTCAAGAGCCAACTTTGCAAAAGTATGAGACTGAAGGCAGTCCGTATTACTCTACGGCTAGATTATGGGATGATGGTATAATCGATCCTAGAGATACTAGAGATATTCTGGGCCTTTGTATTAGTTCAAGCCTGAATGCATCTATGCCAGAAACAAATTATGGAATTTTTAGAATGTGATATTATGAGTTCTTCAACACAATCTTTGCCTAAAACTGAATTATGTACCTTAGTAATAGATGGTTCAGTAGCAAGAATTAGACTTACGAGGCCCGATGTCTTCAACGCTCTAAATGTCAAATTGATTTCTGAATTAATTGAATTATTTAGTTGGACATCTAGTAAATCGGTATTTTCCTCAGGCAAATTGAAGGATTCAGATGGAAATGAAAATCTTAGGGTTCTTGTTTTAGAAGGAGAAGGCAGACATTTCTGTGCTGGTGCCGATATCAATATGATGAAGGAGGGAGGTGCTAAAAGTCCTGAAGAGAATAGGATTGATTCAGAAAGATTGGATATGTTATTCAATTCTCTTTGGTCACATCCTTGTTTTACTATAGGAGTGGTTCAAGGAGTAGCATTAGGTGGTGGCGCAGGATTAATTGCATGCTTAGACCATGTAATCGTTGAGCCAAAGACCCGTATTGCATTATCAGAAGGAAAATTAGGAATTTTGCCAGCAGTGATAGGGCCGTATGTTTACCGTAGAATAGGTAGTGCCCAATTCCGTCGTTTAGCGATGTTAGCTTCTCGAATTGGTGCAGAAGAATCGTTGAGAATTGGAATGGTTGATCAATTTGAAGAAAGTCCTGAAGCAGCAGCAGCAGCAGTTGAAGGAGTAATTTCAGAAGTATTGACGACTGGTCCTATGGCTGTTGGAGAAGCTAAGAAATTGGCATTAATTTTTGATAGATGGAAAGATTCTGACCAAGAATTACGGCTTTGGACGTTGGATAAAACAAGTGAGATGCGGGGTTCTAGAGAAGGACAAGAAGGACTTGCCTCATTTCTTGAGAAGAGATCTGCGGATTGGAAACCAGATTCGGTGTGATTGAATGGCTAAACCTGAATGGATGAAAGAGGCCCCAAAGCCAATTTCGTCTATTTTAATTGCAAATAGGGGAGAAATAGCTTGTCGAATTATTCGTGCTTGTCAAGAAATGAAAATAAAGGCAATTGCAATCCAATCTTCCTCTGATGAAGGTGCATTGCATACTGAAATGGCTGATCAAGTCGTTGTTTTGTCTGGTGATAGTTTAGCCGAAACGTATCTCAATGGAGATGCAATTATCGATGCTGCAAAGTCATGTGGTGCTGATGCTATACATCCGGGTTATGGTTTTCTTTCGGAGAGAGCTGATTTTGCTAAGTCGGTGGCCTCTTCTGGGTTAATTTGGATTGGTCCTTCTCCTGAAGCAATTGATTCAATGGGTGATAAGGTTACAGCTAGACGTAGAATGGAAGACGCCTCAGTTCCAGTAATTCCTGGAAGAGAAATTTCTATTGGAATTGATGAAGAATCTACTATTGATTCATTGATTACTGCTGCTACGTCTGTTGGGTATCCTCTTTTGCTTAAAGCAAGTGCAGGTGGAGGTGGAAAAGGAATGCGTGTAGTACGTGAACCTAAGCGCCTCCAACAAGAATTTTTAGCGGCACAAAGAGAAGCAGAGAGTGCATTTGGAGATGGAACTGTTTACATCGAAAGGTTATTGGAAAATTCTAGACATATAGAAGTTCAAATTTTAGCTGATGACCATGGCAATACTGTTCATCTTTTTGAAAGAGAATGTAGTATCCAACGTCGTCATCAAAAGGTAGTAGAAGAAGCCCCTTCACCAGTTCTTGATGGAGAAACTAGGTCTGCAATGGGTAAAGCAGCAGTATCTGCAGCAAAAGAGGTCTCTTATTCAGGAGCAGGAACTGTGGAATTTTTATTGTCCTCTGATGGTTCATTCTATTTCTTAGAAATGAATACTAGGTTACAGGTTGAACATCCAGTGACTGAATGTATTTCTGGGATTGATTTGGTTGAGCAACAAATTCGTGTCGCGTCAGGTTTACCATTGCCATTCTCTCAAAATGATCTTTCTATTAGGGGACATGCAATTGAGGTTAGAATATACGCTGAAGACCCATCAAAGGGGTTCTTACCTGCAACAGGACCCCTTGCAGTATTTGTTCCTCCTGAAGGACCAGGAGTTAGATTAGATACTGGGGTTCGACAAGGTGATGAAGCTAGAATTGATTTTGATCCTATGCTTGCTAAATTAATCGTTCATGGTTCAAATAGAGAGCAGGCGATAAGAAGGATGGAAAGGGCACTGAGTTCGTTTGTAATTTTGGGTGCAACTACAAATATTGATTTTTTGATTGACATAATGCGTCATGAGTCGTTCATTTCAGGCGATACAACAACCAATTTTATCGATATTCATTTTTCGGAAGGTTGGGAATCAAATCAAACAAAATCTTCAGTTGTTGTTTTAGCGGCATGTGCTGAACAGTTGGGTCTTCATCGTAGTCAAATAGCCTCATCTTCAGAAGAAACTGGTCGTACAACTTCAAACGATCCCTTTTTGCTGATTTCTAGGAGTTTTCCGTGAGGTGTTTAGATGGTTAATCTTAGAGATTCAGAAGGTAGGAATTGGAGTATACAAATTGGTGGTTCCCCCTTAGTTCCTATTTCAATAGATTTAGAAGAAGAAAAAGTCGAATTCGAACCTATTTCAATTTCTTCTGATTCTCGCCCAAATAGAATTATTCTCAAAGCTAATGGGGTTGAGAAAGTAGTTTATTGTGCTAAAATCAACGATAAATGGTGGATTCATCTAGATGGAAATGTTTCTGTAATTGAAGTAGTAGAGCCAGGAGCATCAAATTCAGGAGTGAATGAAGGTGAATTTACTGCACCAATGCCTGGTAAAGTGTTGGAAGTATTAATTCCAGAAGGTGCAACTGTATCGGAGGGTCAACCATTGATGGTATTGGAGGCTATGAAAATGGAACATAGGATATTAGCTGATAGAGAAGGTATTGTAACAGTAATACATTATTCCCCTGGTGATCAAGTAGATGCAGGATCGGTTTTACTAGAGTTGGAATCAGATAAATCCAATTGAAAGATTGAATTTTTGATTTAATTTTCCAATTGAAAAATGAAATTACCAATTGGTTTTTTCTAAATGTGTTTGTCCATTGAACCATGCCAATAGTTTCGAAGGAATTCTTACTCTCCCATCATCTTCTTGATATTGTTCCATAATCGCCACCAATGCTCTAGATGTAGCTACTGCAGTAGAATTCAATGTATGAACTGAAGAATTTCCATCAGAAGTTCTGTATCTCATTTTTAATCTGTTAGCCTGATAATCTGTACAATTAGAACATGACACCACTTCTTTGAAAGTTCCAACTCCAGGTAACCATGCTTCCAAATCATATTTCTTAGCAGCAACAGTTCCCATATCTCCTGTACAGATGTTTACAACCCTGTAATACAGTCCAAGTTCATCCCATAGATCAATACAATTTTGCAGAAGTTCTTCATGATGATTCCATGATTCGTCTGGTTTACAAATAATAATTTGTTCTACTTTCGTAAATTGGTGGACTCTCCAAATTCCCTTATCAGATAACCCGTGTGCGCCAACCTCTCGACGAAAACAAGGACTTACTCCCACCATCTTGATTGGAAGCAAAGATGGCTCGATGATTTCATCCATGAACATAGCAGTTAGAGGATGTTCACTAGTTGCAATTGCATAATACCCATCTGGTTGTATATCATACATTACAGTTTCAAAATCAGTTAAATCAGTAACTCCTTCGTATGCTTCTCTATTCATCATTACGGGTGGTTGAACTAATGTGTATCCACGATTAACAAGAAAATCAATAGAAAATTGTTGAAGTGCCAATTCTAGTCTAGCTAAGTCTCCTTTAAGATAATAAAACCTTGAACCACTAATTTTTGCAGCTCTTCCTAAATCTACCCATTTGTTTTCTTCGATAAGTTCATTGTGAACTTTAGGTTTGAAATCGAATTCAGGCTTTTTTCCATGCATTGAATGAGATGTGTTTCCCTCTTCATTGTCTCCTATTGGAACACTATCATGCAATATATTCGGAATTTTCATTCTGATAGCATCTCTTGCTTTCTCAGTTTCATCTGCCTTAGCACCCAATTCTTCTATTTGAGCACCAAGATTGGAAACTTCAGATAGAATTTTGTCTGCTTTTTCAGAATCGCCTGCTTTCTTAGCCGTTGCAATCTCTCTTGCAGCATCATTTCGTTGCCTTCGGATTTGATCTGCTTGATATCGTAACTCTTTCCATTCTTCATCTAAAGATATGACTTGATTAATCAAATCATGAGGAATTCCTCTTCGATTATGATCAGCACGAATAACATCGGCTAACTCTCTGAACATCTTCATCTCGAGCATATGAACGGGCCTACGAAGGGGCACTTCGCTTCAACCGTTTGCATCAGAATAGGGTAATATTGAACGCCAATGCATCAAATCCTAGTACAATTATTGTTGTGATTAAATATCCTAGAATTGAACCTCCGTTGAGCAAAGGAAGTCCAGCTTGAGGTTTACCTCTTGCGACCTGAGTCATCAGTAGGATATATCCTACTAATCCTCCAATTAGGGTTCCAAAGGCAACTGCAGTAGGCCCATGCAAGCCTGCAAAGCCAATTTCATCAGGTAACCATGTCATTGCTGAAATTACTAAAATTCCGGGGAAGATTACATCACCTAGGCCCATGAACATTGCATCAGCGGTTTTCTTTGCATCATTGGATTTTGTTTTGGGCACTACTTCTGAATTTGAATGCATTCTCTCTCTTTCTACCATTTTCCCATCATCTTCATCAAGGAAAGAGTAACCTTTGTCCTTAGGTGCAACAAGTAAAATTGGAAGTTTAAGATCAATCATGGTATCAGCTAAAGTTAGCATATGTTTACTCCCGTTTACTGCCCAATGGTCGTAAATGGCCATTCCAATCATGAAGATAATTACTAGCCAAGGAACAAATGAAACTCCTAACATTACACTTACTCCTGCTCCAACTAATATTCCTGTTGTGTTTACAATATACCATTCAGGTCTTAGGATAATTGCGGCCATCAGAATTATACTCAACGAAAGAGCAATGATGTCTGCCCAAGCAATTCCTACCCCTACAAAGTTAAACGGCGGCGCGTCTGGCAAATTCCAAACAACCATTTTCAATGGTTCATCAAAAGAACTAGAATTTGTATCAAATAAAATCACTCCTTCTTTCAATTGTGTATAACCTTCATGAGATTGATATTGAATCGCTATAGATACTAATCCGTTACCAGGAATTATCGTAGCACGAGTTGCATCAACTTTTGAAGATCCCATGAACACTCTTAGGTTTTCATTATCAAGAACCCAGAGATCATTATATCCTCCATTGCAACAATCTTCCAACAATAGACCTCTTATTGGACCTTGAAAAACACCTTCAAAATTGACTGCATCATTTTCTTCAACAGTTCCATTAGAATGGATTCTAAATCCATCAACAGATCCATTTTCAGTTCCTAAATATAGACTAAAAACTTGAGAGGAACTATTGTAAATTTCAAATGTATCACTGCCAAATGTTGTCGCAGTAAACATATTTCCATCTGGTAAAGTAAAGTTCCAAACTGGTTCAATATAGGGGGGATTAAATCCATCTGAATGGGATTCAGTAGGAATTTCCAATACACCTGCCCATCGACTCGAAACAATCAGAATATGATTGTCTCCGATGTGTTTAGCAGAGAGAATATTCATCGAATCAAATTCACTAGGCATCAACCATTCCCAGGATCTATCTCTAGGACTGTCTATTGATTCAATAGGTTTGAATTCGTCTATTTTCAATAAGGTTGGCCCAAAAATTTGCCATTCAGATTCTTCGCTATCTACGAAACCTAAACTACAGTTGTCATCAAATCGATCGATAATATCTCCACTTGATGCATCGATTCTAATCCATTGAGTCAAATCACAAATTATGATATCATTTGCTGATGACATAATATGATAGATCATTTTTCCATTTGGACTAATCGATACCGATTCATTTCTAGATTCGGAAATATTGGCTGTCCAATTTATAGATCCTCCTCCATATATTCCATTATTTCCAATAGCATTATCTACAGAGATTAGAGAATCCCCATTGAAGAAAAACATATTTTCTGTATCTCCTAATTCTTGTATTATCTGTCCTCCTGATTCCGCTTCAGAGGTTGTAGTGGTCAGTTCTGCAGTTGGAATTGCAAGATGCGCCATTGGTACAAGGCTGTATGATAATGCTATCCAAAGAACGAAAAGAATTCCAATTTGAATCAATTTTTGCATATTTTTCTTAGCCAACCAAATAATTGCTGCAGTAAAAATTAGAATGAAAATTCCTTCTAATAGAATAAAACCGGCTTTGGTAGAACCTGCAGCCCCGAATGCACGTAGTTCATCTCGGTCGTAAAATGGTTGAATCAGGGTAGAAAGAAAGATTGTAACAGTGAACATTCCCGCCATTCCGAACATGGATGTCCATTGACCTTTGAGCACCTCTAATAGTGGTGGCTCGTCCTTCGCCATGATATAGGGAAGTTCAAATCACATTTCATTATATGTACGTCTCATGGGGCAAGATGTCGACTCGTCAGATATTGATGAAGATCCTACGCCTCGTGAATGGTTGGAAGAACGAAAAAAAATTGGCATGCGCCCTGGGTTGGATGTTACTTATTCCATGCTAGCTCGTTTGGGTATGCCTCAAATGTCGTTTCCATGTGTTCACGTAGCTGGAACCAATGGAAAGGGCACTACTTGTGTTTATGTTGCAAATACTCTGACTTTAGCAGGGAAAAAGACGGGTTTATTCACTTCCCCGCATCTTTGTCGTGTTGAAGAAAGAATTAGAATTGATGGACGTCCTATTTCTTCAAAACAGTTGGATAAGGCAATTCATGCAGTTAGGACGATGTCCCTACAAGAGCCAGTATTACAACCTACATATTTTGAAACACTTTTCTTAGCTGCGATGATTTGTTTTAGAGCAGAAAATGTACAACGTGCAGTAATTGAAGCAGGATTAGGTGGTCGATTAGACGCAACTAGATGCTGCTATGCTGATTTTACAATTTTAACTGAGATTTCATTAGAGCATACAGAAATATTAGGTGATAAATTAGAATTAATCGCAAAAGAAAAGGCTGCAATTGCAAGACCTGGGACAAGAATGCTTGCAAAGTGGCCGTATAATCCTGATGTAATGACTGTAATTGAAGAGGCCACAACTAAGGGTTGTGGCTATTGGTGGCGAGGAGATCGTTTGGCCATGGTTGGATTTGAAAATGCAAATGAACCATTTAGAAAAATTGGATCAGGATTGGGAGATGGTCAGACTATTCCATATGGTGTATTTGATGGAATTATGACGATGCAAATGGATAATGCAATTTTGGGTCATGCAGCTGCTTGGTTTCTTCTTCCAATTGATCCAGGTGTTCCTCCATTACATGATGTGATGGAGAGAACATTATGGCCAGGTAGGATGCAAGAAATATCTGGTCCTAAAGGGGTTGAACTGTTGCTTGATTGTGCGCATAATCCCAGTGGATTAGAAAAAATGGTTAATGAGTTAACATTAAGAAAACAGAGAGAAGAAAGAGCAGGCCGACCATTTTCGCCTTCTGCAATTGTAATTGGTACTACAAAACAGAAAGATTTGTCTGTTTTTGTTCATCCGATTGTAGAATTAATTTCCGAAATGGGTAATCCAATGGTTGTTGTTACTCAACCATCTGAAGGAAGATTAGCACCGGTTGAAAGTGATGATTTAGCAGATGAAATTAGACTTCAATATCCAGAAGCTCGAATTCAAGTAAGGCCCAATATACATGTTGCACTAAACACTGCAGTGGAAGAAGCAGTTGATTCTGCAGCTCATTCCTTTATTGATGGCGTTTCTGGTTCTGTTTGGTGTTTTGGCAGTGTTCATTTAATTGGAGGGTTATTGACTATCCTTGGACAGGATAATGATGAAGCGTTGTCTACGATGAAATGGAAAGAGGATGACGTAATTGGCGATAGAGATACCATGAAACCATAAAGGAGTTTTTTTTGAGAGTAAGTGGGTGAAGGTATGAGTGACAAATGGGATCGAAGATTTATTGATTTAGCATTGCATATTAGTGGATGGAGTAAAGACCCTTCAACCAAAGTTGGTTGTGTAGTAGTTGGTTCAGATCGTGAGATTCGGTCTACTGGATTTAATGGATTTCCGAGAGGAATTACCGACTCGATAGAGCGTTTAGAAGATCGTGAATTGAAGTATCCATTGATTTGTCATGCAGAGGAAAATGCAATTATGCATGCTGCACGAATTGGCATCTCTCTCAAAGATTGTACTGCATACGTTACATGGCCCCCATGCACTCGTTGTGCACGTTCATTGATTCAAGCAGGTGTCGTAGAAGTTGTTTATCCTGGAGATATACAAATTCCTGATCGATGGGTTGAAGATTTTGATCGTTCACTTTCTATGATGCAAGAAGCAGGTGTAATTGTTAGACCAACAACTAATTCTTCTTAAAACGTTGAAACCATGATTCCAAGAGATTCATAGAGTTCAGATAATGTTCCATCATTATTTATTACAATATCAGAAAGTTCGGCCGTTGCAACAAGAGCTTGGCCGCTTGAATTTTTTGCAAATGATTCTGCATCTTCTTGTTTTAGAAATTCTTGAAATTCCGTAGGATCTCCTTCCCTTCCTCTTTTTTGCATTCTTTCCCATCGCAAATCCAATGGAACATTTACTTCAATCAGAACAAAATCCTTTCTAGATTTTAGTGCATGAACTTCATCAGGAGTTCTAATAGAATCTATGATTGTATTTTTATTTGGGTCCATTCTTTCCAGTAACATTTCTGCCAATATTCCAGGCCCTCCATTTGAACGAAGTTCTCTTCCACCCTGTGTTAGATTTTCTCGATTAATTTCTTGATTATTTTCATGTAACCAATGTCTTATTGCATCTGAGCAAGAGCATCCATCCCATCCTTGATCAACAAACCATTGTACAATGGTTGTTTTTCCGGCAGCATTTCGTCCAGTTACTCCGAGTAACATGGATGTTGCAATGTTTAGAGTGAATTTATACTTGTCATTTCCAATATCTACTAGTTCTAGCATATTGTATCTCTGCATCATGAATTGCACGAAGTAAACGAGTTCTGTTTCCTGGATCAATTTTTGACAATATCTTTGTGGCAGTTCTTTCTCCAATTCCTCTAGCCACTAAACAAAGAATGGCGTCTAATCCTCTATCTGCAACAATTTCTGCGTTTCTCATCATACGGTCTCTATCTTTAGGGTCGTTGCTATTTACCCATTCTCTCAACCTTTCTTCCATTGCTTCTACAGATGTAGCCTTGAGTCTACCACCGCAATTACAATGTTCAGTTCTTTCAGGTAATTTCGCAACCCTTCTTCTACTAACATCTCCACAATTCATACAAATTTGAACAACTCTTTCATTCAATAGCCGCTCTTCTACTTGTGTTCTAATTTCTTCATCACTATAATTTGGCAATAGTAAGTCCTTTTGTGCTCTGTCGGAAACTCCCAAAGGACCACTGGGAGTTGCTACAAGTTGGATGTTTTCATCTTGCAAAGCTCTCAGAACATCTTCCGTACCATGAATATCTAATCTTTCATGGAATAATTTGTCCAATGCTTCAATCATTAGAGGACTATTTTTGTACCTTTTTATTATCCCCCTTACATTCACATTTCTAGGATCAATTCCTCTAGAAATTACTCCCATAATTTTTGCAGTTTCAACAACTCTTGAACGAAGAGCTCTACTATTTGGTGTGGTCATTCTTAGAATGCTATCAATAGCATCAGGTCTAGTTTCTAATAACCAACTTTCTATGTGTTTAATTGTCAATCCAGGGACCATTAAATGAATTCTATATGGGTCAACAATTGTTCGCCCCATTCTACCATCAATCATTGAAGCCATGGCTTGAAGAAAATCAGACAAAGTTTGATTGATTTTTGTTCCTTGACATGTGTTCAATACTATTGCATCAGCTTGGTATTCAAGAGTCCATAAACCTGCATGAGGAACATATCCAGTTAATTCTAGATGTTCCATCACTGATGAGGAGAATTTTTCCATTGCTTCCTCGGATATATCATATTCATCTAATGAGATGTCAAGTAACCCTCCAGTTAAATGGTCTGCAGGGCCTTTAGGCGGTGATTCCATTCCTCCAAATTCTTTTGAAACAAGTATTCTCATCCGCCCCACTTCTCTAGCTACTCTTTCTGGAACTGGAGGCAGTTCTCCGAACCATAGTGGTGCATCCGCTTTCATAGCAGTTGGAATTACGGTTAACTCACTAGCATCAGGATCAGCATCAATAATCATCCAAGTTCTACCAGCCATTACAAACATACTTGCTGCTACATCATCATCTTGTATGCCCATCACGAATGCTTCATCTAGAGTTCCAATTATTCTCCTACTTACCGAGTCTCTAACCCGATAACGTTCAGAATCAGGAATCATTGAAACTCCTCTGTTTCTTACTTCTGCTGCTTTACCACTTGGCCCAAACCATCCATTTTTTTCTAATTCTTTAGGAATCAATTTTTTCATTTTGCGATTTATTTTCTGTTTTTCGTTTTCATCCATTGTTTCTATATTTTCGATTTTAGGTCGTTCAGGAGGAACGCTATTATCTGATTCTGCTAATTTTTTCCATAATTTCGGAGGCCACCTTAGAGGGTCACTTTCTTCGATATTTTCTACTAATCTCACTAGTCTTCTATCATCCAATAGATGTAAAAGATTCATAGTATCATCATGAGTCCAATTTTCAAATAAATGAGATTTTTTCAATAGTTTGGTAGCCTGATCACATCGTACCCACCCCTCTTGAAGAGATAATAGAACTAACTGATTAGTAGCAACACTTCGAGGATTTTCTCTCCATGAAATTGGCTCAATTTGTTTTTGTTTTGCCATTCTTGCTATTGCTGCACCTTCTGCTATATCATCTGCTTTCCATGCTACTAAATCACCTCTGCCTACTCCTCCTAGAACATGTTCTGCTCTTCCAACTCGTTGCAGCATTCTATCTACTGCGCGAGGGCTTTCAATTTGGTGAACTCTTTTGATACTCCCAACGTCAATTCCTAATTCCATACTGCTGGTACATATCATTGCATTTAATTCACCATTTTGTAACTGATTCTCCATGTTCATTCTTGTTTCAGGTGCTAAACTACCATGGTGCACCCCGATTTTTAATTCAGGATTTAGGCTTCTCATTCTAATTGCTACTGTTTCCGCAGAATTTCTACTATTGACAAAGATTAGTGCCGGACTTTCCTGCTCTACTAAATTAGTAACATGTCTTAGAGAAGATACAGATTCTGCACTAGTTCTCCAATCCAACGCTAGAATTTTATCTTCTGGTGAAGGTCTTGGAGAATGTACTCGGATTATTGTTTCTCTAGGAGCATCGCCTTGAACATTTATCGCATCATTAGACAACCATTTTGTTACTTCTTCGGGATTTCCAACGGTTGCTGATAATCCAATTCTTTGTATTTTGTTGGTAGATAGACCTTGGAGTCTTTCCATTGCAAGGAGAAGTTGCGATCCTCTTTCTGAAGCTGCAAGGTCATGAACTTCGTCAACTATGATTGCCTTAATGTTGGATAGATGTTCACGAAGCCTAGATCCTAGCAACATAATTTGAAGAGTTTCAGGAGTTGTAATCCAAAGATGAGGTGGCTTCTTTGACTGTCGTTGGCGTTCAGAATTTGGAGTATCACCATGACGAAGTGCTACACTAAGATTCAATGGCTCTAGTAATTGAGGCAATCTTCGGTCAATATCTCGATTAAGTGCTCTGAGAGGAGTGATGTAAACAATAGAACTTTCTTGCCATTTTTCAGAAATTGCTCTTGATAACAGAGGCAAAATTGCAGATTCTGTTTTTCCAGACCCTGTAGGTGCAACTAATAATGCATCTTTTCCTTCTAAGATTACAGGTATGGAATTAGATTGAATTGGCGTTGGTTTCCAATCTTTTTGTTCTACAATTTGAATAATCTTTGAATGTAACAAGCCCCAATCAGACATATTCATTCTTCCTAATGTCTCAACGCAGTTGGACGTATTTGGAGGTTATTCCCATCCATCATCGTCTTCATCATCGTCTTCGTCTTCATCATCGTCTTCGAATTCATCATCTTCGTATAGTAAATTCACAAAATCATCTTCCATTGCATCTTTATTCATTTGACGAATACTGACGTAAGTAACAGTAGGAACAACAATCATTGCAATTACGATTAAAAGAATAGTCAAAGGATTCTGCCGTGCCTGTTCAATCCAACCAAGACCCCACCCATAAGCGACATCAATTCCAACAGATATTGCATTGTCCTGTTCATCAATTTCATTAATTTCATTACTTGCATCAACTACAACTCGAATTCGTTCAATTCCTTCTTCTGCATCCCATATAGTATCAATGTAAATCGTATCTCCTTCCTCAATTTTATCGATTCGTTGTGTATTGAATGGTTCTGTTGCATCTCCAGCAAAGAAAGAGACATCAAATGAAGCATTCAACGGACCACCTAAGTTGGTTAAGTACACTCGTAACTCAACATCGGTCCCGACACTAACACGTTCTTGTTGTGTGTCGATTCGTATTGCTCTTAGTTCTGGGCTCTTATCAGCACCTAATGTTACCCAAGCAAGATCCAAATCGTTGTCTAAATTACTTGGTTCCCTGACAGGGTCGCTTTCACTATTGCTTGTTTGAGGGAATGTATTACCCGCAGCATCTTCTCCAGTGAGGTAAAATCCAATAATATATCCACTTCTTGGTGTAACTAAACCTCCACTTGTTAAGTCAACGGTTCCAGACCATAAAATTAGGTCATCTTGCAGTTCCATTGACAGTACTGAGTATCCTGCAGCAATAGTGGTGGTTCCATCTCTCATAACCCAGTGAACTTGTTGAGGTGCTTGTGCTAAGTCAGAACATCGTTGGTCAGATGGGTCATTCACACATTCTTCCGTTCCTAAGAAAGCAACATCTACTTCTGTTAGATCTTGTTGAATTCCGATATCAATTATGTCGATTGGAAGGATTCTGTGTATCACTCTAGGAGGAGTGTGGTCAACACTGAGTTGCAGAGTAGTAGAAACTGAATCTCTAGTCATGTCTTCTCCTCTACCAGGAATACCGGTAATACCAGTTAGGAAAGTTCTAGTTTCTGCGGAGGCAAGAGTAGGTGCGGCACTTAACGGAACTTCAACCATGTAATCCCCATTTTCTGTAAGGCTACCATCAGACCACATTTGTACTCCATCAAATACTTCTACTACGATACCGACATTATTAGGTGGCGGAGTTTGAGAGTTTTCATACACTACTCTTCCTGTCCATTGGATTCTATCATCTGCTCTGATTGATGTAGAACTATCTATTGGTCCAACTCGGGGATGCATTACATCTGTAATTGTGTAACTAGTTGGATCAAGCACCAAATCATTCTCTACGTGGAAAGTTCGATCAACAAACTCAATTCTTCGCATACTGGCTCCAAGTTGTTTGTATTCAAATGCTAAATCGCTAATGTCTTCATCCGGCCAATCCCAAGATACCTTGAATTCAAAATCAATGAGAATCCAAGGTAGCCCAGTATCATTACTAATTACTGTAGCTTCACTATCTGGTAAAATTTCAATGTACTCGGAATCACTCCAAAATGTATTGTTTCTGCCCGAAAAAGAGATTGATTGCCTGTCCCTTTCAGGGTCAGGCCCCTCAAAATCGAAAATTAAACTAATTATTTCAAAATCAATTAGTCCATTTGCATCAACTAAGCCTACAGTGATAGTTTGTTCAGTGCCTGAAAATATAGCATCTCCATCATTATGTCCTGACCAATGTAGCCCAGTAAATACCGATTCCATGTCTTTTCTAGTTCTATATGTGGCAAGATCGGATGAAAATCCTGGTCCTTCTCCTGATTCAAGAAGATTGCCTGCAGGGTCATTTCCTGTAACGTAATATGATACAGAAGCAAGGTTTGGATTTCTACTATCATCAATTGTTGTAAAGAATCTTTTATTCCCTGCCGAAGTAGTATTAATCATTGTTTGATTAACATATTCTTCAGAATCCGCGATTCCGTTTCTGTTGGTATCATGGTCTGCTTCTACCCAATAGTGTAGTGTTAATTCAGTTGGGTCTCCAACATTATCTTCTACATCGATAACGATAGATTGATCGAATCTTGCAGCAACATAGTCATCTTGTTTTGGAATATTATGAGTAATTTCAGGTGATGTAGCATCGATGTAGAATGTTCGTTGAGAATCTGGCCCTGGAGGAATAACTAACGTAGGGTCTCTTTCATTGTAGGTTTGAACTTCGTAAGTAATGCCATCGGGAATATCAATTTCTGGAACTGTTAAACTAATGAAGAAAGAACCATCAGGGTTATTTTGATCTTTCCAAGAAGATTGGACAAAGTCTCCTTGATCTCCTTTTTGAGCAATTTGGACATCAAAGACTGAATTTAATGGAGTATCTTCGGTATCTGCGAACCACATTTGCCCTTGGAAGAATATTGTTTCACCTGCCGAAATCCATGCTCCATTAGTTAGATTTTGACTAGTTACTAAACCTTCAGCATCTCTAACTCCTAACCATCCGAGTCCATACGATTGGTTAACTCTAATTCCAGTATTAACTGTATCAGACAACATTGCAGGTGTGGACCCTTGATCATCAGTACAAGTGACTCTAAATCCTACATTATTTTGTTCTGGGAATTCACTAGTTACTCTGAATCTCCAATGGATTTCAAAAATTCCATTGTTATTTGTAGTATAAGTTCCACCTTCTTGACCAGGTTGAATTGGAATAATCCAATCAGTTGGGTCATCATCCATTAAAGTCCCAGTTTCTGACCAAGTAAGTGATGGAGAATCAGAACTAGGTGAGGCCACGAAATCCAATGTTGCTCCTGAAATTCCAGTAGCTCCCTCTCCTATAACGTGCCTAGTTACCACTTCGTAAGGTTCACTACGTTCGTGAAGTACCATTCCTTCGTTCCAAATGATGTCAAGGTTGACTGTTTGCATTGTGTAAGTTAGTCGGAATGAATTGATTTTGACAAGTCCTGGTGCGGTTGATGAGAGTGTAATAGGTATAGTAACTGTCCCCACTCCAGTACCTGGGATTTCAGAATTAATCGCATTCAAAATATTTGTATTGCTGACATCTGTTATTCCCAAAAGAGTGCCTTGGGTTTGCCATTCATTACTTCCATCATCTCCAATATCCATTTTCACATTTTGTGGTGCTTGGCTAAAAATTTGGATATTGAAATCTTCCAAAGTTGGAGTATATGATCCACTAGATCCTGAATAGAAATAGATATAGAAATAGATGTATGAACTACTTCCAGTCAATGAAATGGTTTGTCCTGGGTTTTGAACAGTATATTGTGATCCTAATTGGAAATACATGTTGAAATAAGATCCACCTGGAGTTGTTGAATTCCACCAAACTTTGGCTGCTACAGGCGAAGTTCCAGTTGTACCTAGATACTTGTAACCTCGAATATATCCACTTGAAGAATAACTAGAAACATATGTTAATTGTACACGATCGATGACCGGAGAAACACTGTTGTTTGTTCCATTTAGATATGCACGCCATTTTACCTGATTTCCAGCATTAGAAAACGTTACTTGAGTGTTTAGAGAAGCAGATTTCCAAGAATTTCCTCCATCCACACTTACTTCAATTTCAACAGATGTACCAGCAGGTTCGTAGGTAATTAGGCCACTGAGAGTAATTGCAGAAATAGAAGACCCAAGGTTTGTTGTAGAACCCATCGCTATACTATTCGATTGAGTAGAATTTCTATGTTCAAATGTAGACCCAATTCCGGATGCTAAAACAGTTCTCGATGTTGATGATGGGCAGTAACTGGTACTAATTGTATAAAAGCAAGAATAGAGAACTTCTCCTTCTCCGTTATCTGCAATTCCATAATGTCCTTTACCATTTAGTGTAATTGTACCTTGGAAATCAACCCATGCTCCAGCACTATGTAAAACGAAATGAGATGATGACGAACTTCGATATGAATTAATCAAAATTCTAGGATAATTAACTGCTAGCCCCGAAACTGTACCTGAGATTGTAGTACTAGTGCCCAAGTATGTAATTGAAGTTGCAGTAGTTGGGTTGGAACGAGAAACATTCCAAAGATTGTATGTCAACGCACCAGAACTTGAACGGACTAAGACTTTCAGTGTATCACTTTCAGAGTCTATTGCAATTCCTACAGGATATGAAGAAGAACTAGACATAGTCCAATCGCCTACACAACTCCATGTCGAATCTGTTACAGTCCATTTTGTAATTCTACGATAATTGTATGATACTGCCCAAACAGTATCATCTCCATCTGCGGCTAAATCATAAAGTGTATACAGTGATTGACTATTACAACTGTTATACTGTTTGTTTACATTATTAACTACTGATGAAGAAGAGGAGTTGTAGGAATTAATTGCAGGTGTTTGATACACTGAACTTGATTGATAATTACTTGTAAACAATGTATTTCCTACTTTCACGAGAGCTCCAGGATAATTCCAATTCATGTTAGTTGGTACAGTCATTGAATTTCCACTGATTGTTGGGCTAATGTATCCCTGATCTCCATTTGCTGCAAATCTACCTGTAGAATTATGATTTGACGAAGAAGCACTATCAAAATCTCTAGAAGCTGCTAGATTGTTTGTGCTAGTAGTTTCTTGAGTTCTTAGGGTTATTTCGTCATTTTCAACGTTTAAATTATTTCGATACCAACTTGAAAAATATGTTCCTGTGAATGAAGTGGAAGTACTTCCTGCCCCTCCAAATTCGCTGTTAGTTGTTCGATTTTCCCATTGTGTATTTTGAGCCGTTCCTTCAATAGAAAATGTTGCTTGAGTAACTGATGCGCCATATGGTAAAGTAATTCCCGGAGTTTGAGCATCTCCACCAGTAGCACTTGTGAAACTATGGGTGAATGTAGATGTGCCATCCGCAAATTGAGTTTCAGTAGTTGCTGCAGATACAAGAGGAGACATGGACATGGACATAAATAAGAAAAGAACGAATATTGCCGACCTTCTCATTGCCTAACCTCCGGTGATGTTTCACTCTGGTAGAGTGAACATATCAACATGGCGTCGTCTCGTCATCGAATTTGAAGTCAATTTTTAGACGATTTATGCGAAAGTAGAATACAATTGAACCTACAGGAATGGTTGGTTATCATGGCTCGTCGAGGCAAGAAGCAAAGTGGAAATATCTTCGGAAGATGGTGGGAAGAACGTAGAGATCAACATTTAACAATTCTATTCATACTATCATTAACAGGACTTGCTGCATTCCTTTGGTCTCTCGTTTTCTTTATGTTTATGGATGGAGTTAGTGAAATGCCAGATCTAATCGGACTTTCTTGGTTTTTCGCCATTGGAGGCCTAATACTTCTAGGGGTTGTTGGCCCCGAGTTTTTCCGATATAATGAACAATTGACATTACTTCGAGAAATTCTAGAATTAGAATCCAGAGCTGAGATCCAAAAAAGAAGAAAAGAGGCAGAGGAAGCAGCATCATTATTGGGAAGTATCCATCAAGGGAAATTGCTAGCACATTACAAAAATCATGGTATACGTGCTGGACGAATCTTCCAATCACCTGCAACAAATTTTGCTACCGAAGAATCTTGGATTGTTTCTTGGTGGAATGCTGATAGTACCATCTTATCTGAGAAAACAGGTATTTCCAATCTTTCATCTTCCAATGCCCATAAATCTTTGATAGTGGGTTCAATTACAGGAATAGTTTTGCTTCTTTGGAATTCATTATTTGGTATAGCTCGAATGACTACTGAAGGTTCTCGAGAATACACAATTGATATTTTGGCTTGGTTCCAGAATCAATTAGGTTCAGATTTGAATAAATTGGTAGAACCGGTTTCATTTGATTTGCTAACTCTGATATTGTTGGGTGTATTTGGATTATTACTTTGGTCTACTAGTCCTATGGTTTCGTTGAAATCATCAACGGAAGAGGAGTGAGGAGAACCAATGTCCAGCGGTTATGGATGGATTCGTGAAATCGTTCTTGCTGCTGGAATGATTTTTGTTTTGTATGGTACGTTAGTATTGATGACAGGGTCTTCTCCTCCAATGGTTGTTGTTGAATCTCAATCTATGATGACAGATGATGAATCGCATGTAGGAATTATTGATCCTGGAGATATCATTTTAGTGACTGATTCTGAAAAAAGACAAGTTGTAACGTATGTAGAAGCAGTAGAAACTAGTAGTAAATTTGTTGATTATTCAACACATGGTATGCCTGGTGATGTAATAATTTACAAGAAGAATGGAGGTAACGATACCCCTGTGATTCATCGTGCAATATTGTATGCTTTAGCAAATGAAACAACTCCAGTTGAGGCCGATGGAACATGCAATGAAGGAGAATTAGATGAGTTATTGATTGCTTCAGATGGTTCTTCAGGGGCTTGTATTTTGACTTGGGACGTTAGAGGGACGTCAATAACAAATGTCACATCAATTAACATGAATTTAACCGGTTATTCTTGCCAATCACATGGATATTTGATGATTAAAGATTGGATTCCTGAACACCAGGGATTCTTAACAACCGGTGATAATCCAAGAACAAATGGTTGTACGATTGATCAACTGATTGCAACTGGATATAGTGGTTCAGGACCACATTATTTTGGTCTTAGAGATGAATTTGGTAATCCAGTTACAGCAGTAAGATCAGATTGGGTTACTGGAATCGCAGGACCCGAGATTCCATGGTTTGGGATTGTAAAATTAGCCGCATCCAATAATTCTCATCAAGTTACTTCTGATGCTTGGAATAATCTAATAATTTCAGTTGTTTTATTGTTAACCAGTGTTATGATTATTGAGAAAGCAATGACTAAATTAATAGGTTCAGCACCTGAATTTAAGAATTTAATTCAAGAGACCAAAAACAACCGGAATCAAGAAAGCAAGGAAGAAGAATAGTGAAAAAATATTTGAAATCTTTGTAGCCAATATTTCTGCTTTCTGAGGATGCAATAATCTCGTCTTTTCAGTGATCCAATTTATTGACGAATTCATTGTATCCCTCATTATATGTCCTCCATCAAATGGTATCACTGGGATTAAATTAGCAAAACCTAGAGCGAAATTAATCCATAAAAACCAGAAAATACCTTCTATTAGAAAGAATTCAAGCATCCCGAAATCTAACATATTTGCCTCTCCTTGGTCCATCATTCCTCCTTTTTCGAATGGTTTAGCCACTAAATCTAGTGGATAAATTAAGGCAGAAAAAATACGTTCTTCGGTTGTTAATCCAGGATAGAACGGCCCCATCAAATTGTTTTTTCCATAATCAGTGTTTCGAATAGCTGGTCCAAATGAATCTGATGAAACACCTAAGAATGCATGACCTGGAAAAATTCCATTTCGTTCTAATTCTTCATCAGAGATATTTTGTGAACGCAAGTATTCAAAATAATCTCCCAGAGTTACTTGAATAATTTCTTCTTCTTCCCATTCTACTCCATTGGTTCCATTATATTTCAGAATTGTAAGTACTAGTATATCACCCGCCTTTGAAGAATTCAACATATTTCGTAAATCCTCGCTACTTGAGATTGATTGATTGTTCCCAGCAATGACGATGTCATAGGGCTCTAATCCTGATTCATATGCTGGCCCGTCTTTTACAATCGCTGGGCTATATGCTCCTTCTATACTAGAATGTACTCCACTCATTCCAACTGCTAAAATAATCACTAGAATAGTAGCGAAAACAAGGTTAACTGCTGGGCCTGCTGCATAAATTCTCATCCTCTCCCGCTTTGGTGCCTTGATAAGTTCCCTATATTCTGGTTCAGCAAAAGCCCCTATTGGAATCAGAGAGAAAATTAGTAATCCAAAACTCTTGACTCTCATTCCATGTGCTCTCATTAATATTCCATGTCCATATTCGTGAACAACTAAAGCTACAATCAATGCAATTAATGGCCAGAAAAATGGTATTCCAGTCGTATAACCTGGGATTATCAATACTTCTGATGCTGCAAATGAAATTGATTCTCGGCTTGAACTGAATAATTGAGTGAATAGACTGATTACCAATAAAGTTGTGAAAAAGAGAGTGATCATTGCAATCCAAATTGAAATTTCACCAAATATTCTCCAAAATTTTCGTGGCCTAGAAACCATTTCCAAGAATGTTTGTCCCTTGTTTGTTCTCAGCATCAGAATAACTGCTAGAACTTTTGTTGCATTCCATTTTTCTAAGTAATTCCGTTCTTGAAGTATTCTTAATACAATGTAATTTAGTAAAATAAGGCCTAGAATTGTACTGCCGGAAGCAATAGCAATTGCTGAAATTAATAGTAAAGCCCAATCTCTAATTGACAAGGTCATGATGACTGAGAAAATCTTGTCAAAAAAATCCATCATCAAGCGCATACCAGTAATCCCTGATGTTTCCTATCTTCTACGGCATTTGAATCCTCCATTGTTTTGTTACCGCTGGTTTCTTCATGTCTTCTTCAGTCGGTAAGGCATGGAAGACGGAGAATCAACCCCGCCTTCGTTTCGAAGAAAAATAGATTCTATGGTTCGAGATATCGATTCTATAGTTCGTTTGCTTAAACAAGCCTCATTTGAACAAGTTCAAATGGATGTTATTGAAATTGAGAATAGAATGAATGTTATGGAAGAACAATTAGTTTCGCCTTCAGTTTCCCTTAACGAATGAACCCCTTCATCCAAGAAGGAGTTTTTGTTTCATTAATTTCTATTTCTGATTCAATAATTGTTCGATCTTGAATAGTTTCGAATGTCTGGCTTGGTTTCTCTGTTTCTCTACAAACTAAAGCTAGAAATTTATGAAGAGGCAATCCTTTGTCCCAAATTAAATGTGGTTTACCATTTTTTGTTAGAGGGCATGTAGGGATTCTTCTAGCCAAAATTGACAATCTACCTTCTAATTCACCGGCATCAATTCGGAAAATCCTCCATGAGTCTCCTCTGATTCCTTTAAGTCGGTATGCGTATAATGGCATTAATCCACATTTCTTCCCAATATTTTCTAGTGCTAAATACTGTTCAGATAATCTTCCATTCAAATACAGTTTCTTTTCCTTACTTGTTTTGACCTCAATCGGAAAACATATGTCGCCTCTTAATGCAAGTAAATCACCACTGCCTTCAATTCCACTTCCAGCAGCTCTAACGACTAAAAATGGCTTTTCAATGACAAGTCGAGCTTGAGCTCTTTCAGATTCAGAACATGAACGAGTAACTGCTCGAACACCTTCTGGAAGACCTGCTAGTACATGGCGGAGTTCTCTTTCGTATTGAGCCCCCTGTACCATATACAGCGGGAGAGGTATCAAATCTAATCTCTTTGGTGGAATATTGGATTTTCGTGGTTGTTTTTCAACTTAAGAAATCATGCCATGTCTGGTTTTTTGACCCTGACATTGAAAACCCTCGGATGTCCACTTAGTACTACTTGGGTTACATTGCTGTTCGGACAGGTGATTTCCGCCTAGCTTACAGATTGTTGTTGGAATTTAAAAAACGGAAAATCCGTTGTATTCAACTTCTTCCTTCCAATCCGGTACCATCTAATGTAGCAGCATGGATAGGTTCTCCATCTGAGGTATTGTTGAGTGGTGACTCTCTTGGGATTCCAGCAACATTAGATACGTTTCAGCATTCTGTAGAACAAGCAGTACATCGTATTCGATGTATAGGTCCAATTCGTCTTCTTGTATTTGGGGTAGATCCTGGTCCAAGGCCTGGAATTGCATGGGTAGGGGATGGATTGACTATAGGAAAAGCGCAACTTGAATGTGTAGATGATACTGTAGATAGTATAATGCGTATTTCACAAGCCATCGAACATGAATCACTAATTATTCGTGTTGGGAATGGTTCTAAGACAATAGCAAATAGAATCATCAATACTTGTGTAGTACGTGGTTTATTGGTTCAGAAGGTAAATGAAGAAAGAACTTCAGTTGGAGTGCCTCGACATGCACATTCTTCTGCAGCAATAAGAATTGCTCATCTTCAAGGTAATCCGATTAAACAAAAACAAAGAGTTCGCCCAACTAATGGCGAAATTCGTGATATTCAGCGAAGAAGTCGAAGACACTCTCTTGGCAGAACTACTATTCCATCTACTCTAGCAAGAGCAGTTGCTATGGGCAGATTAACATTAGACGATGCAATTAGATGCCATATTGGAGATTATAATGATTCAATTGGAAATATCTGAGTAGTTTTCTTAGTGAAAGATAATTACTGAATTAGTCCACGTCTGAAAGCACGAGTTAAATCTGAACCTGGAAATTGATCTTCAGTTTCCCTGTATACTGTTTTCATATTGTTAATGAAATTAGAATTATCAGTTACCAGTAGTAATCTTTCTACACCAGGATCTTCTTCTCCATCTAGAATCCCAAGAAGGATTTCCATCGTTTTTCTTGCACCTTCGCGGTGAGGATATGAAAAGACATCCATTGAGATTGGGGCTAAAGCAACAACCCCACGGATATTACTAGAAGCAATTTGCTCAAACATTGAATTGTATGCCTTTTCCAAAAGTTCCCTGCGATTGAGATCTTGATTTGGTCTGCGACAGTCAGGTCCTACGACATGAATAAGGTGTTCAACTGGAAGATTAAATGGAGATGTAGATACCGCCGATCCAACTGTGCAAGGTTGTAAATTCAATGCTCTCTGCCCTCGAGCAATTTGGGCACATGCTTCTCGAAGTTCTTCTCCTGCAGCTTTGTGAATTTTAGCATCTATTCCTTCTCTTCCTGAGAGTCTATTATTGGCACCTGTGACTAAAATGTCACATTCAGTTTTCAGTACATCTCCAATTAAAATACGTAGTTGCGCATGCTTGCAATCACGTACAATCAGCGTGTCCATAATTGCGATGCGATAAGGCGATTTGTTATAGTCGTTTCATTGAAAATAACATTTTTCACTTTTGTGTCCGATTCATTCAACACTAATGAAACCCTCCTAGATATGATGCGAGGGACGCAAGTCACCCTGTTTCTTCTGATGTTAATCAGCGCACCTTGGTCAACAATATATAGTGAGGATACGATATATCAACCTGTAAGTTATCCTAATTATTCAGATTTTGTAAATGATGAAACAATTGCGGTTCCAATGGGATTTCATCATTCTACTTATGTAAATTATAGTGATGTAGCAATAATCATCAACAATCGTAGTAGTGATAGTGTATTAATTGGTAATGCCTTTGCTTCTGCTCGAGGAATTCCTCCAGAAAGAATTTTTCTTTTAACCAATGAAAGCACTCCTACTGGTGAAACAATTAATGCCAATCAGTTTGACACATATTTTGCAGATCCAATTCGAGATATGATTCAACAAAGAGGATTATTTGGAGATTTAAATTATTTAGTTACAACAAAGGGAGTTCCATTACGAGTGAATGGTGGGACAAATGTTCGTGCATCATTTGATTCTGAAATCGCTTTAATTGACTCGGGACAATATGGATCATTAATTCATGCAAATTATTGGGGAGAACATGGATATGGACCATGGTCAAATGATAATGGTAATCAATATTCATCTTTTTCTTCTGAACCTGTTCCTGAATTTCGTCGTTCAGAACAGGGATTTTACATAGTTACTCGATTAACTGGTTACGACGCCGAAACTGCAATATCACTAATTGAAAAAGCGAACAATAGTTTTGGTTCATCTGGACAAACGGTTTTAGATTTAGCAACAAATCGAAATGGTTCAGGATACAAATTTTGGAATGATGCCCTATATTCTGCATATGGGTCTCTAAATGAAACTCTAGGAATGCCGGTATTGTTTAACCAAAATTCAACTTTTGTAACTGGAGAAAATAATGTGATGATGTATGCATCTTGGGGTAGTAATGATGGTTCTTGGAGTGAACAGCAACTATCAGACAATGGTTTTGAGACACCTGACGGGTCATCCTCTTCAGGAATTCGTTCTTGGTCATCATCTACTTCTTCTGTCTCCACAGGAGAGACGTTGGAATGGGGCTACGGGTCTCCATCTTCATCAAATGCAGCAGCTAGATTAAGCGTAGATTCGGCACAATGTTCTGCGACTAATGGAGAGAATACTAATGGATTACTTGCTGAATATTTTGATAATCAAGGAGTTTCTTACAATTCATCATTTATGCCGAATTTGAGTGGAAGAGAACCAAATCATATTCGTTCAGAATTGAATATTAATCATGCGGCATCTAATTCATTTTGGTCTGGATTAGATTCCAGATTTTCAGATTATTTTTCTGTTAGGCATTCTGGAGTATTAACTATCCCAGAGTCAGGAAATTGGACATTTTATTCTAATTCAGATGATGGTGTATTAATTTGGATTAATGATGTATTAGTAGTGAATAATTCCGGAGTTCATGGAATGAGAGAGGTAAGTGGAACGATAGAGTTAGAACAAGGTGAACATGTTTTCAGATCTGAATTTTTTGAACATGGGGGCTGGGCAGGCCATATTATATCATGGGAAGGTCCAAATCAAAGTAAACAAGTAATTCCTTCTTCTGCATTTACTAGAGCATTGAGTTCTCCAGTTCGAAGTGATATATTGGTTCATCATTGGGATTTTGAAGCAGGAAATGGAACAATAGTAGAGGATTTAGTTGGAGAAGATAATCTAACGATGACTGGTAATCCAAATTGGCAACCCTGTTTACTTGGAAATTGTATTTCATTAGATGGAATCGATGACGTTTTAGAAGCAGATGTTGATGATAGGTTGGGTGATTTCACAGTCTCTCTATGGGCAAAAGCAAATCATACTGGACAGAGTAGATATTCATCTGTAATTGCTGTAAATGATGTTGGTGGAGATTCTGATTCTTTTCAAATTATGACAAGTGGTTCAACTCCAGGAGTGTGGCAACTGTACCATAATCGAACTTATGATTTTGGGCCCGTTAGTGCATCAGAGTGGGCACATTTTGTAGTTGCAAAAGATGGTAATCAATTGATGCAATATATGGATGGAAGATTAGTTGGAAATATTACAATTCCAAATGGCAGCATTGATGAAATTGATTTATACAAATTTGGGGTAAATCGAGCAGGAAATACCTATTGGTCTGGATTGATCGATGAGGTTCAAGTTTGGACTGAAGCACTAAATTCAACAGAAATTTCTTTGGTGAATGGAGAAGTTGCCTTAGATTGCCCGTATTTTTCAGCTAGCGGACAGGGGTCAAGTACAATTTGGCAAGAATACCAATTCGATATAGAGAATATGGGACATGCATGGACATTATCTTCTCAAGCTATGTTAGTTGGAGAAGTAAATGCTGAATGGAGAATGAAAGTCGAAGGTCTTGATTCAAGCAACAATCTTCTTTCTACCAATTTTTCAAATTCTAATATAATCACGACATCATGGGGTAATAGCGAATTTAGATTTCGTCCACATCAAAATGCCACCAAATTGAACATTTCTTTAGAGATTGAAATTCAGAATATTACGCGACAGGGGTTCGTTTATCTTGATTCTGTTGAACTAATGAATTTACGCCCACACATGCAATGGATAGATGGTTCAATAGCTGAAACCGCAGTATCTACAGGAGGTCGTTCATTTACATGGGGGACGAATTATGGTCAAAGTTTAGTTGCAGATCTCCTTGAAGATGGTGTTTCAGGAGTCAAAGGATACGTTTACGAACCATATCTCACTGCAGTCTCATATCCTGATTTACTTACTGTATTTTATGCATCAGGATATAATCTAGGTGAGTCATATACTGCATCAAATGGATATTTATCTTGGATGGGTGTTATTGTTGGAGATCCTAAAATGTCACCATTTTCAAATCGTTTACACGATATAGAGATTAGAAACGTATCTGTAGCATCTAGGCCATCAGTTGGAACTCCATTTGATGTTCAAATAGAATTAGCAAATATTGGCCCATCTTCTGCAAATGGATGGATAGAGGTAAGGGAAAGGGTAGGCAACAGAGTCTTGACTAACATTAGTATTTCAATTCCGAGTGGGGATCAATCAGGTTCAATTGCTGAAATTAGTGTTCCTGCAGTTACTAATTCGACCGGCTTTATTGAATTACAAGTCAGATATATTGCAGATAATGGACCTAGACAAAATTCAACGACTTTTATCCAAAGTTATGTTCTTAGTGAAAGAGTAATTAGTAATAATTTAGGTTCTACAATTGTAGAGGTAAATGGCCCACCTTCAATTGATTCTATTGATTGCTCATCATCTATTGCTCCTAGGGGAACAACAGTTTCTTGTTGGTTAGATGCGAGTGATGAATTTGGAATACAATCAGCATTTTTCCGAATCAATGGAACTAATGAATCCTTAATTTTCGAAGGTAATGCTACTTCTGGCAATGGAATCCGTTGGACTGTTTTCTTTGATATCCCAGGGACTGCCTATTTGGGACTTCATGATTTATTTGTGACAATTACGGATATAGATGGACTTACAGATAATGCAAACGTGTTCGAGATTCTTGAGGTAATTGATTCTCCATCAATTTGGTATGGTATTCATGTTCATGATGCTGATGATCCATCATGGACTGGAGATAGTAATCTGCCCTCTGGCACTCCTTTTGGGATGTATCGGGGTGTCCCAACACATGTCAGGGCATGCGTAGAAGATGTAGATCATAACCCAATTACTGAGGCACCATCATTCTTGTTTGAAAGGGGAGAATTATCTTCTTTACAGATACTTCCTAAGGAGAATTCATCTCGATTCCAATGTTATCAAGCAACTTTAGAACTTGGTTTAGATGAGCCGCTTTCTCCATTTTTAGCCCGCTTATCAGATAGTGAAGGAAATATACTTACTACACGTTCAATATTAGTAGAGAATATACTCCCTTCTATACAAGCTACATTTCAACGTGAAGAAAATGAATCTTTGATTGGTTTTGGTGTTGGAAATGAATCAATATTAGTATCTGTTAATGACCCCGATTCTCCCACTTCTTCTATTGTTGGTCAAATAGAATATACTTGGCCAGAACAGGCTCCAATCACTACACCATTCACTATTTTTGGAAACGGTTCAATGGAAAGAATACCCTTACTTCCTCCTAGTTCTGGTTTATCACAAGGTAATCTTGTAATTCGAATTTATGCTATAGATTCAGATGCAGGATTTTCAGAGATTCAAATTATAGTTCCAATTGAAACTCGTCCACCTTCCGTTAAGGAAGCAGTATTATGTTTGAATGGAGTCATTGTTCCTTTAGAAAATGGAACTGAATTAGTGAAGGGAGAATCAATGTTACTTGTTGTTCCTATAGATGAACATAGGCCAATTTTACAGGTATTACCGTCACTTCGCCAATCAGGTTGGAGTGAATCCCTATTGCCTTCTTCATCAATTCCAGAAGGATGTCCAATTTCACCTTATATCTATTTGATTGATATCCCAACTGATTTAATTGAAGGCAATGCAACTATTGTGCTTATTCTATCAGATATTGACGGATTAGCGACTGGTTGGACACAGGAAGTAAGCATTGTTTTCCCCCCTCCTTCAATACTAAATGTTAGTTTACCCAACGAAGGTAAGGTAGGTGAAGAAATGTTGATCCAATTCAAAGTTAGAGATGCAGATGATTTGAATAATGTTGTATGTTTAATTGACGTTTTGTCTGACAATATTACTTTATTACATTTGGAAAGAACCCCTAGTTTACAGGGCGAAATTTCTGTAAAATGGGTCCCTAGTCGTCCAATTGTAGACGTCAACATTTCGATTATTTGTGAAGATGGAATGAAAAGATTTGACTCATGGGATTCTGAAAATCCAATAAATATCACAGGTATTATTGTAGATGATTTGCCTGAAATTAATGAAGAAATAGAGGTAGAAAAACCATCGAAAAATAGCATTTTACCAGTTATTATTGGCTTGATTTCATTATTGTTACTTATTTCATCATTCTTTGTTTGGCTTACTCGAAGAGATGAAGATGTGATATTATCTCCTTGGGAAATTGGGGGGGAACTTCAAGAAGATCAAATAGAATTGAAAGAGGTGGAATTAGATCCAAAGGATGTAGTTGATTTGTTACAATCTGATAATACAGAATAGGGAAGGGTTCAATTCCGTAATAGTCTTGGGATTACTATGGCAACGGGGTATGTACTCATCAATGTAGAACCAGGATACGAGTTCTCAGTTTATGAATCGATAAGCCAATTTAATCAAGTTGCAGATTCTACTTTGTTGTTTGGCGATTATGATTTGATTGCTAAAGTAGTTGCAAACGACATGGCATCTATTGCTCAGTTTGTAGTTGAAAATATTCGTCAAATTGAAGGAGTTCAAAATACGAAAACTCTTGCTGGAGCAGAAGTTTAAGCTTTTTCGACGTACGTAACGGCACTCGGAAACAGTCAAAAAGTGCCTATTTTGGAGACGTATCACGTTTTACGGGAAAATATTCATAACCTAGGATTGAAGCAGCAAGGTTTGAGGTGAAACTCAATGAGTGAGAAGAAATACTTCGTACTAATGGAGAACGGGAAGGACACCAGCACGGTGTACCACAACAAGCAGCCCCGCCAAGCAGCCCTAAAGGCAGCTAACAAGGGACACACGAGCATTAAGTTGCGCGAACGCGGAACTGACAAAGTGCATGTGTTCACTGGCGAGAGAAAACAGGTGCCAAAGCCTGATAGCGCCCCAGCATGGCTGAAGGGCGACATGGTTTGGAAGGCTAATGTCAGCAAAGTTGGCATTGAACGCCTTTGAATAGGTTTCTAACCTTCTCCCAAAGCCCAAAGGGCACAAACATCCTCGCTTCGGTCGTCGGAAACCCCTCGATCCCGAGCGAAAACCCACCCCTTTCCATTTTTGCGTATTTTGGAAAATTTATTCAAGGCATGAATAAATTGTTATCTTGCGATAAAATGACGAGACGTCCGTTACTTCCTAAGTCCAATTTTCTTTGCGAGAATTGCGATAGGATCGTAATATTCTGTCACCACTCTTTCCTTCAATGGTATAATCGCATTGTCAGTAATATTGATTCCAGCCGGACAAACCTCTGTGCAGCATTTTGTAATATTACAATATCCTATGCCGAAGTCTTCTTTGATTTCTGGAATCCTATTTTCAGTGTCTAAGGGATGCATTTCAAGATTAGCGAGTCTGACGAAGAATCTAGGTCCACCAAACTCCTCGAATTTTTGATGCTCCCTAAGTACATGGCATGTATTTACACATAGCATGCATTCAATACACGATCTAAATTCTTGAATTCGATTTGCTTCATGTTGATGGAAGACCCAATCAGGGTCATCTGGTCCATTGATTGGTTTAATCCGTTTATCAGTTTTGTAAGCCCACGATGTGTCAGTGACTAGATCTCTAACTAAAGGAAATGTTTGCATTGGTTTAACCAGTATCGGCGTATTCTCGTCATCCATTTCTTCAAAGACATCTTCCATTCTTGTCATACACATTAACTGTGGTTTTCCATTTATTTCAGCACTACAAGATCCACATTTGCCTGCTTTGCAATTCCATCTACAAGCTAGATCAGGTGCATCTTCTGCTTGAATTCGATGTACTACGTCTAGAACTACCATCCCTTCATCCATGGGAACGGTGTAATCTACAAGTTCTCCAGATGGATTTCCATCACTATCTGGCAGTCCTCGAAAGACCCTGAATGTCACTTCACTACTCATCTTATTCTTCCTCGTGTAGGTCATCGGCATCTAGTAATTTCTTTAGTTCTTCAGGGATTGATGGGTATGTTGTATAATCAATTGACATGGAGCCATCTTTACCCTTTACAATTACGCTATTGATTTTACCCCAATATTTGTGGTCGGGAGTTGGAAAATCATCCCTGGTGTGTCCACCTCTACTTTCTTCTCGTCTTAGGGCAGCCAAAGCACACATACGACTAACATCTATCATAGCTCCAATTTCTAAGGCTTGATGCCAGCCAGGATTGTATATTCTTCCACCTTGAGCACTCGTTTTTGCTGCCCTCTCTTCTAACTCATCTAAATCGATTAATGCCTCTTCAAGTAAGTGCTTTGTTCTGATAATGCCGACTTTGTGTTGCATCATTTTTCTTAAATCTTCTACAACCTTAGCGGGATTTTCTCCATCACGTCGTTCCAAAGGAGCGAGAGTTTCTGCAATAGCATCGTTAATTTCTTCTTTTTCTATGTCTACGAAATCATCAAATTGTTCTGCATAGATGGAGGCCTGTTCTCCTGCAATCTTTCCAAATACAATTAAGTCTGAAAGTGAGTTTCCTCCTAATCGGTTTGCTCCATGTAAGCCAGTAGCAGCTTCACCGGCAGCAAATAGGCCCTTGATAGTCGATTCTTGTGTATATGAATTAACCTTTATTCCACCCATTACATAATGAGCAGTTGGTCCAACTTCCATGGGTTGTTGTGTGATATCTACTGCAGCAAGTTCCATGAATTGGTGATACATTCCAGGTAATTTTTTCTTTACTTCTTCAGGGTCTCGCCAAGAGATGTCTAAGTAAGCACCACCATGTTCTGATGATCGCCCAGCATCTCTTTCACTGTTTATTGCCTTAGCGACTACATCACGAGTAAGAAGTTCTGGCGGACGTCTTTTGGTTGCTAATTTTCCTGAAATAACTTCATCCACCCAGGCTAGAGCTTCTTCTTCAGTATCTGCAAATTCATCTCGATACATTTCAGGGACATAGTTGAACATGAATCGATTTCCTTCTGAATTTCGTAACATCCCACCTTCTCCACGCACACCTTCAGTAACTAAAATGCCCTTCACAGAAGGTGGCCAGATCATTCCAGTTGGATGAAATTGAACAAATTCCATGTCTCCTAACTCGGCACCCGCCCAGTATGCCAATGCATATCCTTCTCCTGTGTATTCCCAAGATCCAGAACACACTTCCCAGCACCGCGTTGCACCTCCAGTAGCAAGAATAATTGCTTTACCTTTGAACAGATGAAGAGTACCGTCAGATCTGTTGTAAGCCAAACAGCCAGATATTCTTCCATCTGTCTTGAATAACTTACGAACAGTAAATTCCATGAATACCTCCATACCGGTATGTATCCCTTTTTGCTGAAGTGTCCTAATCAGTTCAAGACCAGTAGCATCTCCAATGTGTGCTAATCTTGGGTAAGTATGCCCACCGAAGTTTCTCTGGCTCGTAAGCCCTCTTGGTGTTCTATCGAAGACTGCTCCCCATTGCTCAAGTTCTCTAATTCTATCAGGTGCCTGCTGTGCATGGATTTGAGCCATTCTCCAATCTCCAAGATATTTTCCTCCTTTCATTGTGTCTCTGAAATGAATTTCCCACGAGTCACGATGGTCTTTGTTAGCGAGAGCCGCCGCGGCTCCTCCTTCAGCCATGACTGTATGCGCTTTTCCTAGCATTGATTTCGTGATAAGAGCGACACTAACTCCGTTGGCACTAGCTTCAATTGCAGCACGAAGACCGGCACCTCCTGCACCGATAACAATAACGTCAAACAAATGCTCAGTGTAATTTTCCATATTCGCCTCAAAATACAAAACTGGGGTCAGACAATACCCCTTCTGCTACACCCCAAACAAATAGGTCCCCGATAAAAACCATGACTAAACTTGTCCAGAACCAAAATCCATGATGGACATTGATTGAGGTGATTTTCCAGAAGAATTTTCCTTGTAGTCGAGAGAAGCCTCTTCTCCATTTGTTGCTTCCGCCCCCTATTATGTGTCTGAAGGCATGGCATGAACCTACGTACATCGTCAGTAGAAAGGATTCTGTTGCTAAAATGAGTGTACCTACAGACACACCGTAAGACTTCGTTCCGTCGTCCATTTGAAAGGAAATGGTGTGAAGTATGTCATAGTATTTCATCGCCAGAATTATCATTGCCAAGTATAACATGTATCGATGAATGTTATTCAAAATAAAGAGTCCTCTTTCACCTCGGTATCCAATTGTAGATTTGACAATCTGAGGCTTCGATACGACACATGCTGCTGGACTGGCAAAAAATGTTCGATAATAGACTCGTCTCATGTAGTAACATGTTCCTCTAAATCCAAAAGGAATCCATAGAATAAGCATTGCAGAATTCGCCCATCCGGGAACTGACAAACCCCATAGATGAATAATATCCGGAGAGAAAATTGGGCTAGTAACTCTGTGATTGTCGTAGTGTATTGCGCCATCAAAGAAAATCAGCCGAAGAAAAGTGTAAATCATGGCTGCTGTTAGTGCAGATCCCATCCACAATGGCTGTGTCCACCATTTGTCAAGGCGGTCTGTTTCACCGAAACCCCTGGAAATGGGTAGTTTGATGACCCCTGACATCTTTCTCAACTATCTCTAGACTAGCCTGTGTTTTATCATATTGCATAGAATCGTAAATGAATTTAGGCTAAAAATCCGTAATCTACCTCGATTTCATTAATTTCAATTTCATCTACATCCATTTGAGCTAGTTGCAATTTTCCACTAAGTTCATCATTTACTGCATGCCAATAAGAGTATGCTTCGATTACCCAAATACCCGATTCTCTTGTTCCATTTCCACTACCCTTCACTCCTCCGAAAGGAAGGTGTGCTTCTGCTCCAGTAGTTGAGTTATTGATTCCAGTCATTCCCGCCTTTATTCCAGTTTTATATCGGTATGCTTCTAACCGATCATTGGTATATATGGCTGAAGAAAGCCCATACGGAGAGGCATTAGCAAGATGTAGCCCATGTTCAAAGTCTCGAGCCTTTACAATTGTAACAGCAGGCCCGAAAATCTCTTCATGAAAACATTCCATATCTTCGGTGACATCAACAAAAACATGGGGCCACATGAAAACACCTTCACTAGCATCACCTAGGAAATTTTCTGGTTGATTGTCTTTGGTTATCCGACCATTGCCCCAAATTTTAGTTGCTCCACTTGCTTCACACATCTCTATTCCTTTGAGGAAGTCGGTTGCATATTTTTCAGAAAGCATGGAACCGTAAAGAACTCCATCATAATGCATTGAATTACCTATAGTGGTTGACTTTACCTTTGCCATAAAGAGTTCAAGGAATTCATCGTAAATATCTTCATGAATTATTAGGTTGCCAAGACTAGTGCACCTTTGTCCAGCAGTTCCAAAACCTGCCCAATAGGCGCCCTCAACAGCATTTTCTAAGTTTGCAGATGGCATGATAACTAGTGGATTTTTACCTCCCAATTCTAGGCTTGCCGATACAAGGTTACGTCCACATACTTCACCTATCATTTTTCCAACAGCCGTACTTCCTGTAAAGGAAATCTTGTCTACCATGCCTAAATCTACGGCATCTACAAGATGTTGGCCAGCTCCACTTCCTTTTCCATGAATAAGATTGATTACTCCGTTTGGAAGCCCTGCTTCATGCATTAGTCTAGCTAGAGCAAATGACAACAAAGGAGAATCTTGAGGGGACTTCCAAACACAGGTATTTCCACACATTATTGCTGGAATCATTTTCCAAAAAGGAACTGCTGAAGGGAAATTACATGCATTGATAATTCCACAAACTCCTAGTGGTCTTCTATAGGTGAATAGTTCCTTATCCGGTAATTCAGAATTTACCGTTTGTCCGTATAGCCTACGCCCTTCTGATTGGAAGAACAGACATGTGTCAATTGCTTCTTGCACTTCTCCTCCACATTCTTTCAGAGTTTTTCCTATTTCTCTAGCTTGTAATCGAACCAATTCTTCTTTGTGATCCATTAGCAATCTGCCCATATTTCCAATGATTTGCCCCCGAGTTGGAGCAGGAGTAGACGCCCATTTAGGAAATGCCTCTTTCGCTGCGTTAAGAGCTGCATGAACATCCTCTTTTGTTGAGAGTGGAAATTCCCCGATTTCATCAGCAAGAATTGCAGGATTAGTTGAAATGAATGTGCTTCCGTCTGTCGCTAAACTTAGATTTCCATTAATGATATTGTATCCTTTAATCTTGGGAGATCCATTAGGATTGTTTGATTCCATTACTTCAAATCCAGTTGAGAGTACATGTGCCATGACCTGTGGCAGTCGGGATTAATCCTTGAATGTGGCGAATCACCAATTGGGTATTCTAAGTCCTTTAATAACCCCTAAAACTACAGAGATTCAATTGGGGTGGCAAGATGGCGGACGATGGAGAATCAGTTACTTTACGTGTTGCGAAAGCAATACCTAGCGATGTAGGTCATGGGCGCGCGCGCGTACCATTCAATAATGACTTAGATCTTAAGCCTGGAGATATTATCGAAATTTCAGGAGAGAACAAGACTGCTGCCGTTGTTTGGAGATGTAGACCAGATGATGCAAGCCTAGGCGTCATTCGTGTAGATGGTATTATTCGAAAGAATGCAGGTGTAAGTCTCGGAGATCGCGTTGAAATTAGAAAGGTAGAAGTCAAAAAATGTGAAAGGTTAGTATTATCTCCAGTAATGGCTAAGCAACAAAAAGTAAGATTTGGCCCAGGAATTGAAGGATTTGCTCGCAGAGGTCTCAATAAGAGGCCTGTAGTTGCAGGGGATAGAATATTTATTCCAGGGATGACATTGTTTGCTGAGGCTTTACCTTTTGCTATAGTTCAAACTAAACCGAAGGGAATTGTCCAAGTTGCCCCTGAAACTGAAATTGTAATCAAAGAAGAAGTATTTGATGAAGAAGAAGATTCAGGAACTCAATCTATCGCCTACGAGGATATTGGAGGTTTAGGAAATCAATTGCAGAAAGTTCGAGAAATGATTGAACTCCCTCTCAAACATCCTATTTTGTTTCGTCGTTTAGGAATTGACCCTCCAAAGGGCGTTTTGCTTCATGGGCCACCAGGTACAGGTAAGACAATGATCGCAAAGGCAGTTGCTTCTGAAACAAATGCTCATTTCTCATCAATCAATGGCCCAGAAATTATTTCCAAATATTACGGAGAATCTGAAAAAGCCCTACGAGAAATATTTGATGAAGCAACACAAAATGCACCAGCAATAATTTTTATCGATGAATTAGATAGTATTGCCCCAAAACGAGAAGATGTAACTGGTGAAGTTGAACGAAGAGTAGTAGCTCAACTATTGACACTAATGGATGGAATGCATGGCCGAGATAATGTCATTGTAATTGGTGCAACCAATCGTCGTGATGCGATTGATCAGGCATTAAGAAGGCCTGGGAGATTTGACAGAGAACTTGAAATTGGAGTTCCAGATAAAGAAGGTCGTCGCGAAATAATAGATATTCACACTAGGGGGATGCCCATTAGTGACGATTTTGAAATTGAATGGGTTTTAGAAAATTCATACGGATTCGTGGGGGCAGACATCAATGCATTAGTTCGTGAAGCAGCAATGAAAGCTCTACGTAGATATTTACCCGAAATAGATCTCGATGAAGAAGAAATTCCTACTGAAGTTCTTGAAAAGATGGAAGTTAAGATGATCGATTTCCGTGAAGCCATTAAGGATATAGAACCCAGTGCCCTAAGGGAAATTTATGTAGAAATTCCTGAAGTTGGTTGGGATCAAGTAGGAGGACTTCAAGAAATTAAAGATAGATTGAAAGAGAGTATTGAATGGCCGTTGACTCAACCCGAACTTTTCTCTCATTTTGGAGTAAAACCACCACGTGGTGTTGTTCTTTTCGGTGCACCAGGTACAGGTAAAACACTTATCGCGAAGGCTATTGCGAATGAGGCAAAAGCAAATTTCATTTCAGTTAAAGGTCCTGAAATGATTTCTAAATGGGTTGGTGAATCAGAGAGGGGAATACGTGAAGTTTTCAAGAAGGCCAAGCAAGCAGCTCCAAGTATTATTTTCCTTGACGAATTTGAGTCAATTGCGGGGGCCAGAGTTGAGAACAGAGGAGAGGGAAGTGATGTAATGAATCGAGTGGTCAATCAATTACTTTCTTCTATGGATGGGGTTGAAGCCCTTGAAGGAGTTATTGTAATAGCTGCAACAAACAGGCCTGAAATGATAGACCCAGCCCTACTTCGTTCTGGTAGATTTGAACGTGTACTACACGTCCCACCTCCCGATGAAGCTTCAATTAAAGAAATATTGAAAATTCATACTCAAGACATGCCTCTTGGTAAGTTTGATTTGTCATCTTTTGCTAAAACATTGAACGGCTATACTGGAGCAGATATTGAAGCAGTGTGTAGAGAAGCAGCCCTAATTGCTATGAGAGCAGGTAGGAAGAGTATTTCTTCGAAACATTTCGATGAAGCGATAAATAGAGTCAGGCCTACTGTAACTCCCGATATGATGCAATATTATGAAAAATTACAAGATTTATTGACTAGTGGATTGGACTCAATTCGTCGAAATAACGATGGTCTACGAGGAATCGAATCAGTTTGAGGTGCTAAATGCCGGCTACATTCACTCGCGAACTTCTTTCTAGAGAAGTTAGAGATAGAAATGGAGACGTACTTGGACATGTATCGAATTTAATTTTTGATACACGCACTGGAAATGTAACTTTTGTAATGGTTAGGATTCATTCTGATTTAGATCCTTCTCAGTTACCTTGGCCTTCGGAATCTGGAATTATATCATTACCAATCGATGAGGTTCGAGAAATTTCATCTGTAATTCATTTACATCGTTGAATCATCATTGTACTTGTGCGCATAACCGTCTTAAGGCTTGCATGCTCGTCTGAACATTGCTCCAGTCTATGGAGGGTGAACATATGGCGGTACCAACTCTTTCAGGTGTTGGAAATTGGCTTACTTCCCCTTCTGGAAAAAGAATGGTTGCCTTGACTTTATTTTACCTTACTCTCGGCCTACTTTTCACTACTGTTGCTAGCACGTATATCGAACGTTCAGAAGTTCATCAAAGTGCATATGGGGAAGATTGGAATGATTTGAGTTCCTTTAGAGCAGATATCAAAAGTCAAGGAATTACAACGACTAGTATTGTTAGTAGCCCATTGTTGTTAGAAGAAATACAAGCTCCCCGTGACACTGTTTTCGTAGTTTCAGGGATTGAAAGAGATACAATTTCACTTCCAAGATTTAGTGCAGATAGTAGTGTAATTCAGTTGGTTGAAGGATTAGGATATTCCACTTCTGAAATTGATGCGATAAGTAATTTTGTTGAACGAGGTGGAACCATTGTTGTTTTGGATGATTTTGGATATGCTCAAGGATTAGCCGAAGAGTTTGGTTTGGGATATAGTGGTCATCAATTGTACGATACTCAGACTTGGGATCCCGATTTGGATTTCAATTATGTTTGGCTAAATATCACAAATGGTTTCAATTATACTTCAACGTCAGGATCTAGAACAAACACAAATCCTTGTCTTGCCGATGCAGATACTGACGGGACTCCCGATTTCTTAGAGGGTGTGGGAGTTCCGTCATCTTCAGATTTAGCTCTGTGTTCTCATCGTTGGGATTCTATTACTCAGACTTACAATATGGATCCAGGTTATGATTTATTATTGAATCAACCTAGTGCCTTTGACAAGGATAGTGCAGGAGAAAATTCTGATGATAATTTGTATCCTATAGGATTCTCGACCCAAGATGCTTACCTAGATACAAATAATGATGGTAAATTGACCGTAGGATTCAGTGGAACGGATGCAGGCTCGGATGAGCAAGGTCCATTTGCAATGTATGTCAAATATTGTCGCTCTAGGAATTGTGATAATGCAGAGTCAGGTAGAGCCTATTTCGTAACTGATGGCAGTATGTTAGTCAATTCAATTTACGATACTGAAGGAGTAGAAAGTGGAGTTTATGGAGAATTCAATAAGACTCCTGATTCCAATGATAATCGTCGTTGGGCTTTAGATTTGATTGCCGAAGCCTTGATGTCAAATGACGGGAATGGAACTGTTTCTCCTGATGCTCAAGTAATTTTTGATGAGAGTAGGCATCAACAACCTAGTTTTATGGGAGACACATACAATTTACTGTATTACATTTTGATTTATTTTACCAATGATTGGATGGCAATGCTACTTATGTTTCTTGGTTTATTCGTTCTTTTTGAATTTATTATAATCAAAAAGTTAGATCCAGAACCATGGAGACATGTTTTCAGCATTATTTACTATGGATACGGAGATTCAAGAAGGTACGAATACTATGGACGAGCCAATAAAATAAAGCAAATTCTATTGACAAGGGTAAGAAATGTTAATTCTTTAACAAGAGAAGAATTTGATGCTCTTCCTGCAAGAGATCTTCAAAAGATGGTTAATGACCCAGTATTGGTGAAATTTATTTTTGAAGATCGGCGGTATTCTATGGAGGAAATTATTGCTGTAATCAAGAGAATTAAGACTTGGGGGCGTCGTTAATGTGGACTAGGAAAGCATCTATTCTTGGTGCTGGGGGCGTATCTCTTGTCCTTGTAGGGATGATGATGTCAAATTTCCAAATGATGGTTTTTGGAGTGGCATTTGTAGCATTTCTTGCAGTAAATTCTTGGATTACAGGTCATGGAGATATTCAAGTTGTTCGAACTCTCAGTGCAGATAATTTGTACAAAGGAGATGACTTGTATGTTGAATTAGAAATCACCAATCCATCTTGGCGTAGAACACAACAATTGGAGATATATGACAATGTTCCACATGAGATGAAGTTACGTAGCGGCCTCAATTACATGCGAGTAAATCTTGGACCAGGCGAGACAACAAGAGTACGTTATGTTTTGAGATGCCCGTTAAGAGGTCACTATTCTATTGGCCCAATATCCATTAGATATCGAGACTCTTTCAATTTATTTTCCCAAGAAATGTATGTAGATCATCGCTCAGATCTGATTGTTTTTCCTCAAGTTCGTGAAATTGAGGAAGCAATGGTCAGAAGTCGTACTCCAAAAATGTATACGGGTGCTACTACACTACGTACTCCTGGCCCCGGTACTGAGTTCTTTAGCTTAAGAGAATATGTTCCTGGTGACCCATTCAAGATTATCAACTGGAAAGCATTTGCTCGAACTGGACAGTTAATTGTAAATGAGAAGTGTAGAGATGCTGTTACTGATGTGTTTATTTTAGTCGATAGCCGAGATATTAGTAGAATAGGAACTGTACTAAAAAATCCATTAGAGGTAGGTACTGTTGCTGCAGCATCTTTAGCATCATATTTCATCAAGAGAAGAGATAGTGTAGCACTAGCAGTATATGATGAACGCCTTTCGTTTTTGCCTCCTGATACAGGAGATAAGCAATATTTCAAGATTCTAAGCAGTCTTGCTGGTGTTGCACCTAAAGGTGCCATGCCTCTACAGGCTGTAACCAATGCTCTTTCTTCTAGATTTAGTCGTGGTTCACCGGTGTTTATTATCAGTGCTTTGGAGGGAGATGGTACTACAATTCCAGCAATTCGTGACTTGGCAGGAAGAGGTCACGAAGTTATCATTTTGAGTCCCAGTAGTGTTGATTTTGAACGTCTAGTAAGTCGGATTCCTAGAACTTCCTATGAAGTTCTAAAATTAGAGAGACAGAATCGATTAACAGCCTTAGCAGGATTTGGTGCTAGAGTAATTGATTGGATGCCTGATGTAGAATTATCTCAAGCATTATTACAGGTAAAAATGGGGTGATTAAATGGCTGAAGATGTTGCAATTCAGGGTGAGGGATTAGAAACCTTGCATCTCAAAATTCTTCGAAGAAAATGGCAAATTTTGGTATTACAAATTACAGCTACAATTTCCTTACTTTCGATGTACATAATGATGACAAGAACATATGGTGCATGTGATAATTTAGGTTCATCTTCATGGTGTCCTGCTCTCGATCATACACTTAGTTTGAGTTTAATTGAAGGGGTTCTTCAGCAAGAAGGATTATCATTCCCTATTCCAGATTGGATGACTGGTGTCGGTAATTCAGGTGATGGGAGATATTGGATGCCTTTGTTTTTGATTTCAATTCTTGTAGCTGGCTGGACAATTTTAGGCTTACAAACTGCAAGATTGAGAAGAAGAGTAAATATGGGAATACTTGGTTTTGCTCTTCTATATCTTGCAGGTTTGTTTGTGATAAATTGGTTATTTGGTATGATATTTGATTTTGATTTTTATCTACCATTTGGGCAAATTGATCCAAATAAAAATCATGTTGAGCACTTAATTGGTCCTCTATTGTTATATGTTCAGTTGTTTATTTTAGTATTCTATTTCCTTCCAGTAATCTCAGGTTTGCTTGGAATTTGGGGTATGTCAAAATCCAAGATTTCGTGGGCAATCGGCTCAACAATCATCTATCTAGGTCTTCATGCACTTCTATCCTATGAAGGGGTTCGTTCAACAATTGAACTAAATTTAGATGCTTTACCAGTTCAGATTGGAGATGCAACTCAATGGGGCGGTTTGATTGCTCCTGAAATAGCTCCTTTACTGATTATCAGTTTACTTCTAATGGTTTTCTTAGAGTCTGGTTTTGCTACCATTCGTTATGTTGAATATGCATTCAAATTACCTGAATCCTGTAAAAAAGATCCCGAGTATGTTCAACAATTTAACAATATTTTGAATGTTCATCTACAACAAACTGTGGGCGTGACTTTCTTTGTAGGACTTGTCTCTGCTCTTGCTTTGAAATTTGATGACTTGATTGTTGATTTAGTTTCAGTTTTTGAAGGCTCTCAGTGGAGTGAACAGGTAAAGGAATCTCTTGAACTTCAATTAACATATGGAACTGTTATTTCGGCTCTGATTTTTGTAATATTTATTGCTGGTTTGAGATATATCATTCCGTGGCCTAGAATTTCTGGATTAATTGAAAAGGGTATTCGTCAAATTCGTGATCAATCTGTTTGAATTATCTATCAAATAACTTTGACAGGAATTCAGCAATCAATAAAGCAACAATTGCTCCCGGAAAACATGTTAGAAGGATGATTGTTTGATTGTTTAATGCCATCTCATTTTCTAATATCAAAGAGGAAAAAGCAAAAAGAATTGAAAATCCAAAAATTAAACTCATCACATTCCATAGTCTTTGATTTTTGAATTTACCTGGCTTTTCTTCTCTTCCGAGAAGAGTCAAAATTTCTTCATCATTCATTTTTTGACACGCCTTAGATATCTAAATCCGCCAAATCATCTTCTAGTGAACTCAATGCATCTCTTTCGGAAGGATTACTTGGCATAGAGATGCCATTGATTTTTGAATCTCGTTCCCTTTTCATTTTATCAATTATTCTTACTTGTTCTTCTGCTTCTCTCATTTGTTGAATTTCTTCAGTTCCAATTATTGCAGAAGTTGGAACTAGCCCAAGATCTGAACGTTCAGAGATGCTAATTCCATGTGTATCTGATGGTTCTTCTAGCCGTTCCCAAGTATTCTTTTTCCGTTGTTCTTTATTTTCAATTCTTTCTTTCTCAGTATCTTCTCTATTTGGGTCCATTTCTTGGAGGGCTAGATTATCAACATCTGGTCGTTGAACTCCGCTTAATCTCCCTGTTTCAAATGGGAGCATCCCATTATTCTGGAATTTCCATATCGGCCCATTGAATGACCCTTCATCTCCTGCCATAGCATCTAGTCGTTTAGACATCCTTTCTAGTGCTTCTATTGTTGATGCCAAATCTACGGAAGATCCAGCATCTCGCATATCTGCGTCGATGTATATGTCATCAAGAGCAGAACGAATAAGAGATTGAGTTTCTGCTGCAATTCGTGGTAATGCTTCAGGTCTATTCATCACTCTTTCAATAGATTCTATTCTACTAGCTGGCATTCCAAGGTCATTCAGACTACGTAATACATCTTGCATTTGTCCAATAACTGTAGCTGCCTCTTCGTAACCTCTGATTATTTCTTCAAGATCAATTACTACATCGGTAACAATTTGACCTAACATATGGTGTAGACGTTGTTGTACTGACCACCTAGTTAATCCACGAACAGCAGAGGCAGTTTCTGGTGCCTGTTGTTCTAAGAGTTCCACTACTTCCGATGAAAGTAAATACCTAGGGGTTGCTGCAACTTCATCAACAGTGTGTTGGATAATTGCCAATCCTCTCTCTACTGCCCTATCAAGTAAAACCATTGACAACCCTCTGCTTCTCGCGTTTTCCATTCGTTCTAAGACTGGCTCTAAGGCTTTGAGCCCATCATCATCTAGAAGCGCTCTTGCAAGAGGCTCTTCTTGTAGGCGTGCACGAATTCGTTCTGCTTCAGCGATATCAACTAATGCTTGTTCATGAGATTCAGTTAATTCTTCGGCTTCTGATAATATCTCTCTCAATTCCGCTTCCGAATGAGCCTTTCTAGCGTCAAGGTCTCCCAATTCCCTCATTAATGTCCTTCTTTCCGACATCAATTCTTTTAGTTCAGTCTGTAATAGATTTTGTCTTCTTTCTAAGTCGTTTACTCTTCCACGATCATCATCAATTTGTCTTCTGATTGTATGGAGATCTCCTTCCAAAGCAGCAACTTCTACTCGGTGATTTCTCATTCGAGTTTCAGCTTCTTTTGTTTCAGCTTCAGCGTATCTATGCCTTTCTCGTAATGATCCTACTTGTTCTCCTAGAACCCTTTGAACTCTTTCATCTTCAGATAATGCAGTCCTTACTTGTTCTAATCTTTCTTCAGAACTTTCTAATGATGATTTCACTTCAGCATCTTTCTTCATTAATTCCTCTAGTTCTGCTTGTAGTTCAGTTCGTTTTTTGCTTTCTCCGATTGCGGATGCGATTTCTGAAGCCTTTCTTTCAACTTGATGTTCAAGTTCAGCAACTCGTTTGGATAAAGCATCGGCGCGACTACGATCTGATTCAGCATCTTTCATCGACTTTTCTTTAGATAACACCGTTTGGTCTAATTTTTCTGAGAGTTCTCTAGCTCTTTCGTTTGCCTCATCTAGTAATGCACTTTTAGCAGACGCAGTATTTTCTGCTTGATTTTTCTGTAATTGCTCTTCTTCTAGCAGTCGTTCTAAACGACCTCTTTCTCTTTCCAATCCGATTTTATCTTCTTCAAGACGGTTTAGTTTGTCAAGTATTTGCCTATCTTCTGGTTGTAAAACGCGGCCACCACGAGAATTTGGTAGAATTTTTGCCATTGGAACTCCTCCTGTGTCCAATAGTTTCCATTGCAGTTTTGCTATAGCAATTGATTCCATTCCCATTTCAAATTGATATAACCTATCTAATCGTTCACTTAGTAGTGATTTTCTACTTTCTGAACGAGTTCGAACGGTTGCTATAGAGTGAGAAAGGGATGCTAATGTGAATCCAGGCACATTCCCTTTCCCTAATGTCAACCTTGCCGCTCGTTCTAGACGATGTAACTGAAGGTCAGCACTTGGAGATGAGAGATCTTTCACAACGTTTTCGAATTCTTCTTCATTCGTTCCAATTAAACCAGTTGGTATTCCGTCAATGAGAAGTAAGTATACTGGTTCATTCTTTCCTTCTGTTCGAATATGTCCAGTAATATCTTGCATTTTTGCAGTAGATAACATTGAGATGAGAGCATCTACTCCTCCTTTTCCTTCTCTAATCACAAATCCATCAGCGGGTGCTTCAACTACTGCGTCAGGATCAAATTCTGGCTCCTCCATCATTGAAGCCGCATTCATCAACAGAGTCATTGGATCTGCTCCACCAGTTGTCCAAATTGCTAATCCTGCCCCTCCATCTCTGGCCACAGTCATTTCATGTTCATCGAAAGCTTGTCTATACCAAGGCGCAGGAGAAGCTCCCATCAATTGAGTTAACGCATCCATTCCTCTAAGTTGTGCATCTAAATCTGCAGAAAGCGCATCGGGTTCTCCTGGTGTCGACCCAGATGAATGAATCAATATCCCATCTTCAAAAGTTAATGCAGAAATCACTCCAGTTTCTTCTACTAATGAGTCTACGATTAGTGGCCATTCATTGGTTGATGCAGGTAATCTTCTTCCAGCTAGCCCTAATGTTCCGAGGAGTGCAGAATCAGCCAGTGCTTCTGGTAATCCATCGATTAATCTCCGAACTTCTTCTAATAATAATGAATATGCCTTATGTTTCAACTCGTGTGCATCTTCTAATTCTACTAATCGCGCTTTACCGGCTTGTCCTCCAACATAATGTCGTTTTTCTTCTGCTTCAGCAAGCCAACCTACGATTCGCCCTCCTGCGACAATTCGATGAGCACAAGGCGCTCGTGATTTTGGTTTGAAAGAAGAAATTATTCCACATTCAAAATCCATAATTTCATTCATCGCACTTCCATCGAATCCCTTGTCGATTGCTTCTCCGTGTGGTAGTTCAAACATCTAATCACCTAGTAGTTCTGCAAGGTCATTTTTGGTGCGCCTTGCTTCATGTGCGCAGCGCCCCAATCTTTTTCCTGAATCCATGTCCAACCAAAGTATTGCGTCACTTCCAGTGGTTGAGGCATAGAATGCGGAATTTTGATTTTCAGCCCACCATTCTACAAGCTTCCCAATTCCACTTTCTGTGGCCATTCTTTCTGCCCTAGTCCAACTATGAACTGAATTATGATTTTCAGATCCATCTAGTCCCTTTCCATCCAAATAAAACAGTTTGGATTTAGTCACACCTGGAAGGTGTTCAAAGGCTTTTACGACATTGATTGGCATGTATCAGAGCGTTGGAGGCAATATACGCCTTCTTGTACTTGTCCCTAATATTCGATTAAGGTGGCGATTTGAGTGATAATTAGAAATCTCCAAAATCTGAAAGTAAATTATTATTCAATTGAGGAAAACATGTATAATTAGAATAATGAATTTTTCAATTGAAAAAAAGAATTTACAATTGAAAAATTAAACGATTTATTCAAACCATTTTGCGTCAGCCCCTAATTATGAGTGTGGCATTAGAAGTGCATACATGCTCTAGATGTGATCGAGAATCTCTGATTTACCAACCATACAGCGGACTTCATTTATGTGGAACACACCTTGTAGAGTCGGTGAGGAAAAGGGTATCAAAATCCCTTCGTAAGCAACTAATTTTACCAAAGAATTCGATTAAATCAATTGGACGCCCATTTAGAGTTTTAATTGCTATTTCTGGAGGAAAAGATTCTGCTATTCTTCTATATTTTTTACATAGTATTCTTGGTTCAAGAAGAGATGTTGAATTAATTGCGGGAGTTGTAGATGAAGGAATAGATGGTTATCGTTCTCCTTCAATTGATTGTGCAGAAGAGTTATGTTCCATGATTGGTGTACAGTTTGAACGAATTTCTTATCCTGATTTATCATTCCCAGAAATGGATAATGTTGTTGAATCATTGCCGAAGATTTCTGAAAATAATTTTGAAGCAAAAGGGATGATGCCTTGCAGTTTTTGTGGTGTGTTCAGGAGACAGGGTTTGAATTCATTGGCAAATCGGATTGGAGCAGATGTGATGGCATTGGGGCATAATCTAGACGATGTTGCTCAATCAGTTCTAATGAATCTGCAAAAAGGTGAGGTGGACCGAACCGCAAGATTAGCACCTCATACAACTCAGCCTATCGAGGGATTAGCCCCTAGAATCGTCCCACTTCGCTGGATTCCAGAACAAGAGATACATGCCGCAGCAATTCATCTCAATCTTCCAATTCATCATGGAGATTGTCCACATGCAGGCGGCGCTATGCGTCAACGAAGCAGGGAAATTATTGCAACAATAGAGAAAGATATACCTGGCAGCCGTCATGGTTTAGTTCAATCTATGGATCGGATTAGAGAATTAGCTATTGATTCAAAAAATCCTTCTTCTATCCAATCATGTCAGAGATGTGGAGAGCCGACGAGTCGTCCAGTTTGCCAATCATGTACCATGAAGGAATGGTTTGAATGAATGATGAAAATTCGAAAAAAATTTGGTCATATATTCAAGAAGCAGGTGACAAATTAATCGGAAAATTACCCCCCTCCAGATCTCATCCTAAGGGCAGAAATCCATATGCCCATGTTGCAATTTGTGTAAAAAGTAAATTCGGGCAATCATACAAGGATATTCCAGATGAACGAATTGATGAAGTTTTGAATTTCATTGATTATTTGGTCGAGCATCCATCATAGAATCTAAATTTAGATTAAATTTGTTTGTATTATATAGTGTGAATTCAATATTTTATTGTTTTTTATGCGTCCATATGATCTACGAATTCAAAATGATGCTGCAAATATTGTATCCAAACCAGTACTAAGATCAGTAGAGAAAATAAAAATGAAAATTAGATTTATGCAATCATCTTCATGTGAATGGTGCGGTAATTCATTTGGTAGATTTGATTGTATTGAATCTATGAGGGATGAAGTGTTTGATTGTGATTCAAATCATGGCCCTTTTTGCAGAGAATGTTGGGAGGAATTTAGTCATCAATGCATTCATTGTAATTGTACGAAATGTGGAGTTCAATTGAGTGAATTTATTGAAAGTTATGAGGATATAGGTTATGAGATTCATAATTGCCATAATAACCATGGTCCATTTTGTTACCAATGCTGGACAGAGTCATCAAACAAATGTCCTGAAGTTAAAAATGACAACTGTCCACCAAAACCAATAGTTGAAAAAGTTAAATGTGGAAATTGTGAATATTTAGTGCCTATTACAGCGACTTCGTGCAGAGATTGTGGATTAATGTTTCAATACAATTCTGAAGGAATTGTACTCAGTAGAGATATTGACAAAAATACATGGGACGATAAACTTAGAATTTTACAACCCGAAGATAAACTTTCAATTCAGATGTATTTGTGGAGTGTATTTTGTGCATTTTATCTACTCTCTGTACTGAATCCCCATTGGTCTACTGAAAGGATTGGAATTTATCTGGTATCCTTTTTATTTGGTTGGTTCCTTTTCTGGCCATTTATTGGCATTATTTCTGAGTTTTTATTAGGTTTATTTTGTAAACATAAAGGCTACGAATTGATTTATCATCTGCAATTAAGCCACGAAGAACGTATCCATTACAGACAACAATTTTGGCCCAGAGATCATATTTCAAGAAAGTATTATGGCGCAGATACGAAAATTAACAAAAAAAAGTGGAAATATTATGCAAAGTTAGAAGCTGAATGGCATAGTATACAATTTGTATCCACTTTCATCTCAGGATTTCTTGTTTTCATGATAGTTGGTTCATTGGCTCCAAAAGTCTACGATTGGGGTTGGGGGAATTGGTGAGGTTATGATTTCTGAAATAATCTCAATTCAAATGATTTTTCGATTTTATATATGGTGATGTCGATAATCAACCATGTTAAAACAAGTTACTAACTATACTCAATTAGATGAAAAAATCCAAAATTTGGACTTGAGGAGAATTATTTGGAAGATGTCTGATCCTGAAGAAGGAAAAGGGTATACTCCTGAAAGATTAGCTAGAGCTGAATTAGATTATCGTCGATTTTTAGATCTTCATATCAAATATCCTCAAGTTGAACTAGTTCCAACAAAAATGATTGATGAAGTATGGCATCAGCATATTCTAGATACAAGAGCATATTCGAATGATTGTGAGCAAATATTTGGAGATTTTCTACATCATTACCCTTATTTTGGAATGCATGGAGATGAAGATCAAGCCAATCTTCAGCATTGTTTTGAAAGAACCCAGAAACTTTGGGTCAAAGAATATGGTGAACCTATGTTTGAAGAAGATGCGGTTCGTTGTGAAGGGCATGCATGCCATGCTCCTTCATCTTGTGCTTGTAGGACTCCTGGTGCATGTAAATAGGTGCAAAAATGGACAAAAAATCAAACTCTTACATTTGTAGAGAATGTGAAAAAATAGTTAATCCTGAATTTAGATATTGGGAGATGTCTGAATGGAGAGAAAATACTGATGGGTCTAGTTATTTGCATGAATGGTCAGGTTCTACGGCCTACTGTAGAGAATGCAAGAGAATTGTAAAAACAAAACGAGAATGGTATATTCAAGATTGGGGAGATGAACATTTTGGAACATACTTTGGTTGGTTTATAATTTCAATTCTTCTTTCAATTTCTGGTATATTTTTCTCAGATTTTGGATATGAAATATTTTCTTCAATTGTTTGTTTTAGTGGTTTGCTAATTTTTATATTTTCAACTATATTTATGGAGATAGGAAAAA
>PAOZ01000012.1 GCA_002708695.1 Methanobacteriota archaeon
TAATATCGCACTTCTCATATACACATGTACTGTCCACATACTACTGCTGGTATAGTGTAGTGGTCCATCATGACGGGTTCTCGATCCGTCGACCCGGGTTCAAATCCCGGTATCAGCACCAATTCTAAAAAATGTGTACTAGTAAGAAACGACGGGTGAGTATTCTTGCCACTTTTGAGGCTTTGAATATTCAAAAAAATAATAGTGGTTCGAAATTTAACTAAATCATTGATTTTCCACGATAGGTGAGTACTATTCAACAGAAGATTCAATGAGTCTAAGTTCTAAAGGTGTTATATGAAAACAAATGCGATTTTACTTGCATTGCTGATGATTATGTTGCCATTAACTGGATGTATCTCCGACGGAACAGATGGGATTCAAGGTCCTGAGGGGCCTGAAGGTCCTCAAGGACCTCCTGGAATGGACGGAACAGATGGAAATGATGGGGTTAATGGGCTGAATGGCACAGATGGAATAGACGGCCAAGATGGGACGAATGGAAGTGATGGAATCAACGGAAAGGATGGTGTAGATGCAACTCGAATAGTAATTAATTGGTCTGACCGTCAATTCATTGATGCAAATCTTTCAGATACATCTTTTCAGGATGCGGAAATGATAGCGACCATATTCTATCAATCTAATCTTAACAATTCAGATTTTTCTTATTCTCTTTCTAGAGGTGCAAATTATTTGAACTCTACAATGGAGAACGCAATTTTCTATCGCTCAGACATTGATAATTTATTTATGACTAATACTGATGCAAATGGAGTGGATTTTACTGGCTCATCAATGAAGTATTCATCGATATTAAATTCGGAAATTAATAACGCACAATTTGTTGGAATTGATTTTTCTTTCGGAGGTACTTGGAAAACAAATGCTACTAATTCGAACTTCAGTTATGCCGATCTATATGGAACAACATTCAGAGATTCTAACCTACAAAATTCATCATTTTACGGTGCATTTCTTTGGGGAACTGATTTTGATGATGTTGACCTATCTAATTCAGATTTACGAAAAGTGATAACAAGAACTGCGGATTTCCGTTACTCAATACTAAGAAATGTTTCATGGCAAGACTCATCGATATATGGGGACACCAATTTTGGAGGTGCTGATTTATCTTACATTAATTTCACAAATACTAGTATTTTCGTGATATCCGAAATGGGATTTCGGAATGTTAACCTCTCATATGCTGTAATGGTTAATGCTGAATTAAAAAATCAAGATTTTATGAATTCTAACTTTACTAATGCTAATTTGACTAATGCAATTCTTACTGGAGTAAATCTCACCTATGCGGATTTTACTGGCGCAAATCTGAGTGGTGCTGAATTAACCGATGTCGATCTTACAGATGCAGAAATTAATAATACAGATTTGACTAATGTGATTTGGCAAAATACGATATGTCCAGATGGAACTAATTCAGATTCAAACGGTGGATTTTGCTAATTTCCACTTTCAGGAACGGTTCAGGAAGGTTGTAGGTTTGGTTTCGGATGGCTTAACATCCTGATAGTTTTTTCACAAACAAGACATAATTGCTGACCAAAGACGTCCATGAACAGTAGATGCTAGACCTTCTACAGCATGATGATCTATTTCAGCGGATTCATCACCAGGAGTTTGGCCTGCAGCCCAATTAGAAGATACACTGAGGCCCAAATGCTTGCATCCCTTTTCTGCAATTAGTTTTGCTTCAGCTGCTAAAGTCATCCCAACAACATCTGCTCCCATTGTCTTCAATGCATTAATCTCAGCAGGTGTTTCGAATTGAGGACCAGTCATTTGGGCCACGACAACATGAGGGACAACATCTTGACTTGAATCAAGCGCTGATATCACCAATTCTGATAATTCAGAATCAAAATGGGACGTCATATCAGCATGTATTGCATCATCATCATGGAAGGTCCATACTTTCCCAGTAAAATCAAGAGTATGTTTCGCCACACCGATATATCCTGGTGGTAGATCTTCTCTCATGGAACCAACCGAATTGATGCTGACTACAAATTCGGGATCAAAAGAAAGAACTGCGTGAACATTTGCCCTATGTTCTATTCTATGTGGGGGAGTTACTATTCCATCACCATGATGACGTTGTACAATTGCTATTTCATGATTGGAACCATCTTCGACTGTAAATCGAATTATTTCAGAGGGAACTTCTCCCCATGGACTATCAATTCGAATTGATTCTTGATCAATCAGTTTCAATGAAGGAGGCAAAGCATCAACAAGGGATTTCATACCAGTGCCACAAAGCACCGCAATGCGGGGCATAGAAATTACTCCGATAAACGCTCGATAAGATCGGCTTTCTTTCCAGAAACTGGAAGGCCTCTCTCTTTGAGAATCTCTTTGAGTTCAGCAACAGTCATCGAAGAATAATCGACACCTTCAGTTGACTCAGGAATTGTTTCAGTTGCATCTGAAGATTCGGCTTCAACATCATCTGATTCTTCATCTTCTGCAAGTTCACTAATAGCTTCACCAGCTTCTGCAGCAACCAAAACATCTGCTGAATCTTTAGTTTCTACCTCTTCTTTCGCTGCAGCCTTATCTCTTTCTTCTTGAGCATGAATCTCATCCAATGTAGGACCATCGTCTAAGAAGACACCAGACTGGCGTAGTTCGGACTTATGGAAAACGACTGATCTTACTGAATTAATAGATGAACAAGAATCCTTGACCTCATTTTCAAGACTTCCATCCAATAGAGAAGTCTGTAATTTCAACCAAGTTGTTGAAGATGCGACCTTGTACAATCTATCCTTTACTAAGTTGCGAATCACTGTTTTCATACTTGACTTAATCCGCCTAGGAGAAATAACCACAAGTTTGAATCGCACATAAAATCCATCTTCGCTAACTACGTCTACAACCATGTCTACTTTACCGCGATTTCTACGAACCTGTCTGCGGAAGTGATCTCGCTGAACTTCATGTCCAATGAATTCAGTAATTGCATCTTGATTCAAAACTTCAGTCACACGAAACTTGAGTTTTATGTGCATCTTTGTAAAATCATTATTCATCTCATTCTGAGTAATTTCATGGATTCTTCCAACAACATTCTCTGGATTTTCAGATAAAGTCTCTCCAATTACCTTGTAAGAATATGGATTTCTGGGGGCTCTAATAGAGTACCAACGCTTGGACTTCCACTTGTCTCTCTGCTTACGGGCTGCAGTGCGTGCCTTAGCGCTTTTTGCTGCCATGTGAACTACTCCAATAGTGCCGGGACTTACCCTCTTGCACAGTCGCCGACTTACAACCAGTATTTGAACGCCCCCCTACTAAGAAAATGGAGTTCAATACACAATTTACTACGTGAATATGATATCATTGACATGTGCACAAGAAATTAATGGGAGTACATAGGCTCGAAATGAGAGCGCATTGCAGTGCCATTGATGACCTCCCAGTCATACGAAATTCCCTACAAAAATTAGTAGGAGATGAGTTTGAAATAAATGAAAAATCTGAAAAATCTTGGCATGGAGCCCCTCAAACTAATTTATCATTAGAAATTACTCGAAAAAAGGACATCAGATTTACTATGTCAAATTTAGGTAATGAATTTCTATATTTACTCTTAGAAGAAGATATTATGTCAAGAATTGATGATCGGAATGTAATTCATTTACGAATAAGTCTAGCAGAATTATGTTGCGGAAAAATTAAGCTTTCGAAACCAAGAAAGAAAGAACCATGTATAAAAATCAAAATCAAACTCGAAGTTTATCCAGGTCAATCAGTAAAAGATATTGCAACATCGTGTATTCAAGATGCGATGAATTAGAAAAGGAATTAATTGAATTATTCCAACAAGTATAGTACACATCTTGAAATGGGTAAACGGCTACGGGCACCTATGACCCACGTAGTAACGAGCTCATGTGTCGATCACAAATACCAAGATTGTGTCGCAGTTTGTCCAGTAGATGCCTTCCGCGAAGCAGATAATTATCTTCTAATTGACCCTGACGATTGCATTGATTGTGGAGCATGTGTTCCTGAATGTCCGGTTGAAGCAATTTACGCAGATTCAGACGTTCCATCTGAAGAAGAGGAATGGATAGATAGAAACGAGAACGAAACCCCTGATTTGGAAGTTGCTTATGGCGACTCACCTGTACTAGCAAATTAAACCAATAGACCGGTGAATCACAATGGTCGACATCACCTCCCTCAATCATGGCACTGAACTTGTCAAACGAGGTTTTGCTCAGATGCAAGAAGGAGGCGTAATCATGGATGTGGTGACTCCACAAGAAGCACAGATTGCCGAAGATGCAGGAGCTACTGCTGTAATGGCACTTGAACGAGTTCCTGCAGATATTCGGTCAGATGGAGGAGTTGCTAGAATGAGTCATCCAGATATGATTCGCGGAATTATGGAAACTACATCAATTCCAGTTATGGCAAAAGCCAGAATTGGACACGAAGACGAAGCACGAGTTTTAGAAATTCTAGGAGTCGACATGATAGATGAATCAGAAGTCCTTACTCCTGCTGATCCATTTTTCCATATTGCAAAGAAGAATTTCACTGTTCCTTTTGTTTGTGGTTGTACAAATATGTCAGAGGCTGTACGAAGAATTGTAGAGGGAGCCGCTATGATTCGAACGAAAGGTGAAGCAGGTACTGGAAATGTTGTTTCTGCTGTCCAACATGCTAGACTACTTAATGCGGAAATGGAGTTCACTAGAAATAATCCGGAAATGCATTCAAAAATTGTGGATTCAGTAATTGCCCCATTCAAGCGTTTAGAAGAGATTTCGGAATTTCACCAACTTGATTTAGCACTAGAGAATACTCCGTTTGGTACTATTGAAGAATTGAAACAAGAAATAGAACAAATTGTTTCACAAATTGCTTCAATAAATCGACTACCTGTTGTAACATTTTCAGCAGGAGGAATTGCTACTCCGGCAGATGCAGCATTGATGATGAGACATTCGATGGATGGAGTATTTGTGGGGTCAGGTATCTTCAAGTCATCAGACCCATCAAGGACTGCGGAAGCAATAGTTTTAGCCGCCCACCACCATAATGATTCATCTAAGGTAGAGGAAGCTTGTAGAATGGCAGGAACTCCAATGCCAGGATTAGAAATTGAAACTCTGGATGTCAGAATGGACAAAAGAGGCTGGTAATTTCAATCCAATGGATGGTCTACACCAATTTCTCCAAGGACCCAACGTAAGGTTTTCACAACTCCTTCAAGAGCCTTGTAATTTCTAGCCGCTTCTTTCATTCCTTCTCTGTCACCATCACTCTTACATTCTTCAAACCAAGCACGCCATTCGCCAGCTCGTTCTTCAGCGAGTTCAAGCATTTCCTCTATCTCTTCCCAAGACCGATCATAGGTCCTCTCTGGCCCATCCGCTCCTGTCATGACCATTGCCCATACACCGCCCTATTTATTTCAAACGCCGTTTGACAATATAAAAAAGAGACAAAATTCTACTTATTTACCCTAGTTCGACGAACGACTCCTGAGCGAGATCGTTTCCTTTTACTAGACGTCCTATCTGGATTTTCGCTTTGTTTCGGTCTAGAACCACCGAGTGTAATACTTCCTCCGGATAGTAAACTCTCTGCAATAGATTCTGCTAAATCCTTATTCTGATCTGGAGTGCTTCGAGATTTCCTTACTGATTCATTATGATCGGTAATCCATTTCTCCGCTTCTAATCTCTGCTCATTTAATTGGTCTCTAATTTCATTCACTTCTGATAAAAGTTCAGTAAGTTGCTGATGAACAGCATCTGCTTGTTCTCTAGCCTCCAACATTGAATGATGATGTCTATCTGCTTCTGCAGAAAGTTGATCTCTATCTTCAAACATTATCTTGATTGAATCCCACATTTCATCGGCCAATTTCATTGCCTCTACAAATGCCTGATGGGCTGCATCTGCTTCTGCTTTCAAAGAAATAATGGACCCTTCAATATCTTCCAAATCAACAGTGATTCTGGCTTCTTCTTCGACATCTGGAAGAAGTTCCTGCCTCTTAGCTTCGAGATCCTTGAGTTTCTTTACCATCTTGTTCTCGGCTTCTAGACTAAGTGTTCCATCTGTCTCTATTCTATGGCTAATTCGCTCAATATCTCCAACGGTTTCTGCCAATTGAACAACTTTTGATTTTGCCTTATTGTGGTGCCTTCTTCCTGCCTTAGAACGCTCTATAAGAATTCGAACTTGTTCTTGAATGCCATCACGACGGGTTCTTTGAAGATTCATCTTATCTCGAACTAACTTCTGTTCAGCCATACGATCGTCAATCTCGGACTGAATTTCCTTTCTCTGAGATTGTACTGCATTCCTTTTTGAAGCAAAAGATTTTGCAGAATCACTATGTGAATTACGTGCTAACTTCAGACGTTTTAATTTAGTCTCCATCGCATGCAGCCTCTGCTGCAACTCAGGATCTGTAACGTCATCCGCGTCCGTCATCGAATTTCGGACTAGGGTTGAGGTTTTGAATTAGTTGTCAATCAAAATCCACCAAGGAAACCCAAAATTGGCAAAATAAGTAGCCATAATATTGCTGCGCCTCCAGTACAAATTGAAATAAATCCTGCCCACCATCTTAGTCTTCGTAACATATCATATTGGATTTGGACTGTTGCGACTTTGCCACTAAGCAAATTTCCAGACTTATCCTCTAAACGCACTGTAACTGTAGCTTCCCCAGTTTGTCTTGGCAACAATGTTTGCCAAATAAACCTAGATTCTTGGAATAAATCCCCCATGTACGATTTTACGGCAGCAGGAGAATCTGGGAGTGACATTTTTTCAATGGAACCAGGGGGCAAATGGAGACTATAATGAGTTTCAGTAGGGCTAAAGTCTGGAGTCTGGATTCTGACCACTAACTCTTTTTCATTCATAGTACCATTATGGATGAATGTAAACAAATGGGCTTCTCCGTCTTCAATCAGATTCTTGATATCTATATCAAACCATAATCCACCTGGAGGGCGCTTTCCTTCACTGATATCCATTGCATTGTGAAGTATCCTGTCATGTAACCGAAAGTAAGGAGTGACTCTATTTCTAGCATTATCGATTAATTTCTCCCAAGTCTCTCCCCAAGATTCATCGTCGTAACCCCTCATTTTCTCTATTCCTTCATGCGAAAGTATTGACTGTAAAGCAAGATTTACATCCTCTCTCCTTAATCCACAATGCTGCTCAAGGTATAAGAGGTGGAGAATTCTTTCTTGCATCTCAAGTAAACTATTTCCTTCAATTATATCTTGCGAAAGACCGCTCATAAAATCTGATAATTTAGCAGATAATAGTGGATCAACATATGTTCCTATTACATCTCGAAAAGGGAATTCTAACAAAGCAGGATGTACAGGTGGACTATAAATTCCAAGAAGACCATACGGATTTACGGAATTAAAATTCGGACGTAGTGAAAGCAAATGAGCCCCATAACCAATCAACAAAGATGCTGTCCCAATAGTCATTAATGTTCTACCCAATGTTTCTCCAGATTCTAAGAAGTCAGAAAACAAAATAGACGCAATCAAAAATATGATAGAGAAAAATACCAATATCGCAGTGAGAATGTGTTGCTGATGTACTGATTTTATTGTACCTATCAAAGCAGAATGCCCATGAACTGCGCGAAAATCTTGGCCATCTACTTCCCTTAGATCTGTTTCTATTCTAACGCCATTCAATGTTGACTTAATTTTTCTAATTGTAATAAATAATGCAACAAGATATGTGAAAAGAACAACAATCGACAATATGCCAATCACAATACTAAATTGAAAATCTTCATGGACAAAATTTGACCACCACATTGGAGATTGATTCCGAAACGTCCGAGATAAAGCAATCAAGAGAACGGAAAGAACCGGCAAGATATGTAGTAATCTAAGTCCAGTAGAAAGAAATTTTTCATCGATTCCTTTCCATCTCTTTTCTTCAAGAAGTGCAGAGTCTCGTAGTTTTTCTAGTGAAGACTCTGATTCTTCGTTAGCAGTAATCAATGGTTGTAATTCTTCACTTTGGACTGAACCTTGATTCACATTCTCAACAATTTCATTTTCCTCAATTGGAAGTTCGCCCTCAACTTCTAATTCTTCGGATTTTTCTTCGCCATCAATGTCATTGGCGCCGTCATCCATGATACTCTGACATTCAATCTAACCAAGAAGATTCTCGATAAATCCAAGTAAAGGTGCCTTTTTTTTTAGTCAATCAATCTAACCATCAATCGAATACTATCACCCCATATGATAGAATTTTCAGAAATAATTGGCCCATTCTCCGAATTATACATCTTGGCACCAGGTATCACTCCGGCAGATTCTAAGGCAGGTATTTCATCCGGATTAGAAATTACCAATACAACCTCAAATGTTGATCCAATTGGTACATCCTCAAATGAAATAATTGGATTAGCCGAGGATTCTTGCATTTTTCTCCCGATAACTGGAATTTTTATCCCATCTTGAGTTTTCGAAGGATATCCAAGAGTACGATCAATTGCAGATTCAACAATAGAATCAATTCCATGTTCCATTCGACATGCAATTTCGGATACATCTTCTTGAATTCCCAATACGGAAGATAAAAAAATTTCAAGCAACAGTTGTCTTCTCTTTACCCTCGCTCCATGATGAAACCCAGACGGGGTCAATCTACATCCTTTGTATGGAATATAAGTGACAAGATCTCGAATAGCGAGTCTTTGAATCATTTCGGTAACCGACGCAGAGCTTACACCCATTAATTCTGCCAACTGAGAGGTTCTAACTATTGCATCAGGAGAATGATCGTGCACCTCAAAAATCCTTTTGATGTACATTTCTTCAAATTCTGTAATATTCTCCAAATTATCCCTCCAATGCTTCAAATTCTGACCGACAAGCAGGGCATCGTGCTGTAACAGGACGCTTAGAAAGAGGGACTTTCAAGATTTGACCACAACTTGGGCAATCTAGTAAATCTTCCTTGCTCTTTGATATCAATGATTCTGACAACGAATCGTCACTTGAAATATCATCAACTATTTCTAAAGTTTCAGAAATCGTATCTTCATCCTGATTTTTTTCAATGTCTACGGAAAATTCAGTAGAACATGGAGGAGCACAACGAGCCCTACCTGAATAAGATTGAGGAATTAACAAAGCACGATTACATTCTGGACAGTTTACTTCCCTCTTATCTTCTGATTTATCTTTAATTTTCGTAGTTTTTTCTACTTTCCTAGATCTCTTTGTTGAAACGGATTTATTTCTTCCATTGTTTACGGATCTAATTGCAATTGCTAATAATAAACCAATTATACTCCCGATGCCTATTATAATCCAAGGAAATTCTTCTGTTGAACTTGAAACAACATTATTGGAAATTACTGAATTATCATATTCGGAGATCAGAATATCAGAATACCATTGAGCACGGATATCTACGGGATTACCTTCAGGCCATGATCCAACAGATAAGGTCTGTAATGATTCAGAACCACTTTGAACAGAAGGAGATGTTAATTCGGCCAATACTATTCCTGAAGCAGAAGAAATAATTCTCACACTACCAGAATTAATTGGATCAGTACCTGTATTTGATATTCGAATATCAATACTAACAGAATCACCAACTGTAGGAACACTAGGAGATATTGAGATAATCTCAATATCTCCAGAAATTATTGGAGAAGTTACGCTAACTTCATCATATGAAAAGTCTGATGAAACCCATTCAATTGGAATTGCTCTAATGGAAACTGAAGAAATGATTGGAGAGCCAAGAGATAAGGAGAAATGTCTGATACCTGGTGTCAATAGTGAATCAAAACTTTGTAGTAGTTGCGAATTAGACCCTGAATGACCCATTATTTCTATAGAAACTTCTCTACTTCTTCCTTCACTCAAAATCGTTCTAAATGAAACATCAAGCCCATCTGCAGATGTCCAAACTGTTTCAACAATTTCAACATTCAAATCTTGAGGCTCATCAATGGAAATTTGTGAAGTTCCTGAAAGGTTTTCTGAAACGGAAGAATCATTGGAAAGAACTTCCCAAAATACGTCAATTAAGCCAATTCCAGAAAGAGGGAAGAGAGCAAGAACTTCTCTACTTGATCCTGGCTCGATAACCACCTCTTCTCCGAAATATGTCTGGTTGGATGAATTTAAACTCAAGAATACAGTACCACTCACCTCTCCCTCATTATGAATTAGAGTAGAAAAAGTAACTGTATCTCCTTGATGGCCTGGAAGACCAATGACTGCAACCCCTCCACTACCTGCAGTAACCATTGACCCAGAAGATGCCGAAATAGTAGTAGCAAATCCAGGCAACAATAGAAGAGCGATGAGAATACTCAATACACCCTGTCGTGCCATACCTTCCATCACATATAGGCCCATGATAGGTATTACTATGATATCACTAACTTAGGGTTACTTTATGCAAGGTCATCGTATCGTCGTGGTAGAATGCATGAGGAATACGAACTACTTCTGAATTTGACGCCTGAAGAAATGGCGACTCAGATTCTAGCAAAAAGGCGTCTTCTTGCTGATCAAATATCTATCATTATTCCAGATTTAGAAGACTCTGTAGAAAGGTTACAACAAGAGTACGAAGAAATTTTTCCGCGATACAGAGAAATCGATAATCAAAAAGAAAGGAAGAATTCGGAAATTATATCTAATTTTAAAACAATAAGAGAAAAATTGAGAAATGAAAAAAAATCACTCGAGGCCGCAATTAGAATCTCTAAAGAGTCTGATAGTGCAGTAGCATATTGGACAAAGCGAGTCAATGAAGGGATGGGAGAATTGGATTCAGAACATCCTGACTTGCTACGATTTTCTAAAGCGGTCCGTTCTGGGGAAAAATCACGTGCAGGGATAAAAAAGATGCAGAAAAATAAGTGAGGAATAGAAATGACTAGACGAGGAGGAAGAAGAGATTTTCTTTTCGATGATTTAGTTAATTTATCCCCAATTGATATAGAAAATATACATTTAAAATTGAAGAAAAATTTTGCGACAAAAGAAGCAATACGAGAAGAAAAACAAGCAGAAAGAAAACAACTCTTAGATTTTGTAAAAGAATTAAGAAATTTGTTATTGGCCCCTTCTAGAGGTCCTGAGATTTCAGAATTAATTTCGAAATTACAAATCGAACAATCCAACAAAAATGCTGCAGAGAAGTTAAGAGATGAGATTAATGAGAGAGTGCCGCCAAAACAAAATCAGATTATTAAGTCCTTAAAAGATCGACATAAACTACTTTGGACAATAAGTAATAAAATGATAGAGATTCCATCACTTGAAGAAGAAATTGAACTTTTTGAAAGTTTTTTTGAGTATCAAGCAATGTACGAAGTAAAGATTCAAGCTACTGAGCAAGAGGAAATCTGGAGAGAGGCTTCTAAACAAATTAAGAAAATTTTTGATGCAATAAAGAAATTTGAACTAGAAGGCATAGACGAAACAAAATTATTACAATTAAAAGAACAATTTCCAGAACAAAATATTATTGGATGGGAAACAGTAGAAATAGCCTCTAATCAAATTGCTGAATTAGAAAAATGGTCTGAAGAATGGAGAAGGGATAAAAGATCAGAACATAAAGAAATACAACGAATAGAAGCTTTTCTAAGAATTACTGAAGAAGAAAAAAGGAAAGAATCCCTAAAAATCAAATCAGAAGAAATTCGAGAGAAAGTAGAAACTGGAGGAACGCTCAGTTTAGATGATCTTTCGGCTCTAATCTCAACTGGAGAAATAAGTAAAATCTCAGAACCTAAAATAAAAAATACAGCGAAGGATAAAACAAATAAAAAGGTGAAAAAACAAAAATCTAGTACAAAAAGAGGTGCCTTGCGTTCAAAAAAAGAATCAAGTAAACACGGCGGAAATGATTGAATGATTAATCCAAAATGGGTCATGAAATCTCCTCCAATTACAACTCATCTTTCAAATGAGATTGCATCTATTCTAAGAAACACCACTGGAGAACATCTTGTTGGAGAAAGAATTTCTATACTCCCACTAGCAGAAAATGGAATCATATTACTCTTAGAAAACGAAATCATCCTAGGCGCTTTGCTTTGGATGAAAATTAACCCTAAAACTGCAAGAATTTTGGGTTTTGGAATACACACTCAATTACAGGGAAATGGTCTAGGAAGTGAATGCTGGGACATTTTTCTAAAAGAAATTATTCGACAAGAGATGAATAAGATTACTCTTGAGGTAAGACAATCAAATACTCGGGCCATTAATTTCTATAGGAAAAAGGGACTTACCCCAAAAGGATGGATAGAAGACTATTATCTACATGAAAAAGGGATTCTAATGGAATTATCAAATCTGAATTAATATTCAAAACATATCATTTATTGAATGATAAGATATACAACGTATTCATGATTGACCGGTTAATGGATGATCTTGCATCAAGAGAAGAGATTTCTTGGACTTGTTTAGTTAGCGACGATGGAATACCTATTCGAATTAGGCCAGGGGTTCTTTCAACACCAGAAGCAGCAGCAGCTCTAGTTGAACAAACTATTGCAAGAGCCGAAGAACATCTGATAGGAAATGGTTTGGAGAGAATGAGTTTAATTGGTGAAGATGGGACAATTGTATTGGTTCGAGTAGGAGAATCTCATGTTCTAATTTCATGTGGGAGAGACATTAGAGGGCATGGTACCGTCAGACATACTACCACTGAAATAGCCCAGCGAATGAAATCAATAATTGCATCAGGAACTAATCAAACAAAGGACCAATAATCTCTAATCCAGTTTGTCCAACTTGTACTGCTTGTTTTTCCATACTATGGCGAATATGTCTCATTTTTTCTACTTGAAGGGTTCGAACAATCTGACCATTTCTTAAGTCAACTCCCATTTTCAAAATAGCATCCGCAAGAAATCCTTCATTTCCTTCTAATTCTGCATTTTGACCAGAATATCTTTCAGTAATTATGAAAGTATACAGTCCTTGTAACCGAAGGAAATCGAAAAAATCAAACATTCTTTTTCTCATTTCTTCATCTACAGTTGTTAAACTGTATATCGCACCTAGGGAATCAAGAACAAAAACACGGAAATTGTCTCCTTCTTTCTGTTTGAAATGCTCAATCATTTTCCGAGTAAATTTGAGATAATCCATATTTTGATTATCTTTTCGAAGTTCTGTAAAATCTGTAATTTGGAGGCTCCTTGGCAACCTAATTCCTAATGAACGGGTGCTTTTTTGTAAACTTGCAACAGTTTCTTCAACGGTGCAATATAATCCAAAACCACCTTGGTTGGCTAAATGATTTGATATCATAGTCATGCAAAAACTAGACTTCATTGACCCTGGGGGTCCAGTAACCAGAGTAAGATACGGCGCCTCGACATCTCTTTCTAAGACTCTATTCATTCCTGCGATACCTGTGAGAAACATGACTCCAACTCATTATAACGTGGAAACATGTTAGAGATAACCCTGCCGCAAATCGTCGAAGCAGTAATTCGTTTAACAAGGGTCTTGCTTATATCCCGTAAGCGATTCGGTAGAATGCTGGGCTTAATCCTTGGGTGATCAAATGAAATCACTTCTCGGAGAACGAAAGTCAATTGTCGAGAAGAAAACTAATTCTTCTAAGGAAGAACGTAATCGACAAAACGATGAAGTCAAGCGGTGGGTTGAGACTAGAAAAGGAATTCAAGATACGATACGGCAACTCATGGATGAGATGGATAGACAACAGGAAATCAGAGAATCTGAAAATAATAAAGTCAAGGAATTAAAAATTATTCGTGAACAAAAAACAAAGGATATGCAGGAAATTCGCAAAGAATTTTTTTCTCACGTAGATAGCAAACGTATAGAGCAACGGAAAAAAACTAGAGGAATTTCAAGTATCAAAGAAGAAATGAGGAAACTTGAATTCAAACATATGACAAAAAAAATCAGTGATGAGAAATTCGAAGAACAAAGAAAAAAACTGAAGGAAGAATTGAAAGATGCCGATGGAAGCAAAATTGTTGACCTTGGTGGACCTTCTGAACTTCGAGAAAAATTAAAAATTGCAGAATCCGAACAAGAAGCCGCACACTCAGCAGTTGATGCTGCTGCCGTAGTTGCTCAATCTGCTCACGATTTAATGCATGAAATAAGAACAGAAGTGTCTCGATTGAAGGATGAACATTCTGATGCTCATCGTAAAGTCGAAAAATTCCGAAGAATAGCTGATAAACATCATAAAAAATTCTTAGTGGGCATGAGATGCATACAATCAATCGATGGAATACTAAATTCGACTACAGATGATTTGGGCTCTGTGGAAGACGCAGCAAGTGTAGAAGCTCGAGATTTGATGGATTTACTTATGTCAGGAGAAACTCTTGGCCTTGAGGATTTGATGGCATTCCAAAGAAATAATTAGGTGAGTAAATGATTTCTCAGGAAGATATTGGAGAAATTCTCGAAGATTACGACCAATTGAAACTAAGAATCGGGATGACTGCCAGCCATAGTGCTCTAGACATATGCGATGGAGCGATAGAGGAAGGATTCCCTACAGTTGCTTACTGTCAATCAGGTAGAGAAAAGTTGTATTCAGAATATTTTCGAACTCAACGATCTTCATCAGGGCGCGTAAAAAGAGGCATGGTAGACAAAGCAGTTACTCTAGAACGATTTGATAGTATACTAGCACCAGAATTTCAGTCAGCAATGCAAGATAGAAATATGATTTTCATTCCTAATCGAGCATTCACCTCATACTGCGATATTGACGCAATAGAAAATAGTTTCAGGATCCCTATGTTTGGTTCTAGATCAATGCTTAGAATGGAAGAAAGAACGGAAGAATTCGACTATTATTGGCTGCTTGATAAAGCAGGACTTCCGGCACCTGAACCTATTCACAATCCAGAAGAAATTGATTGTCTAGCCATTGTCAAACTTCATCATGCTGAGAAAAAATTAGAAAGAGGATTTTTCACATGTGCATCATACGAAGAATATTTAGAAAAGTCTTCAGAACTTCTTTCTCAAGGAGTAATTGATCAAGAAAGTCTCTCAACTGCAAGAATCGAACGCTATGTAATAGGGCCAGTGTTCAATCTCAACTTTTTTTACAGCCCCCTAGAAGAAGAAATGCCTAAACTAGAACTTCTTGGAGTAGATTGGAGATTTGAAAGTAGTTTGGACGGCCATGTTAGATTACCGGCTCCACAACAAATGACTATGCCAGCACATCAACAAATTCCAGAAATGACTGTTGTTGGGCATAATACTGCAACTATTCGGGAAAGTATTCTAGAACGAGCTTTCGAAATTGGAGAGAAATTTGTGAAAGCAAGTAAGGAGCACTATAATCCTGGAATAATTGGGCCATTTTGTCTTCAAACTTGCATCGATAAAGACATGAATTTTCACATTTATGATGTTGCTCCGAGAATAGGAGGAGGAACAAATGTACATGTTAATGTTGGTCACCCATACGGAAATGCATTATGGAGAAGACCAATGAGTACTGGACGAAGAATTGCACTAGAAATTCGTCGAGCAGCAGAACAAGATAGGTTGCTAGAAGTTCTTACCTAATTGTTCCTGTAAAGGGATGGAGATTACCAGTTACTGCATTCAATATGTTGTTAGATGAATTAGGAATTTCCATAATCCATGCAGGAACTAGAACGGTTACTGATTCTACCTCGGTAGAAGAAGGATCAAGAGACCACGTTCCATGAATCCTAACAGAGGACAAAGAATCGGGAGAAAATGTCTTCCTAGTTTCAGTGACTCGAGATATATTTTCTAAAACAATATTCTCATCCATCCAAGTCAAAGGTGGAATTACACGTAAATCCGGCCGATGACTAAGAAAAACAGGGTCTTGCAATATCTCAAATGTTTCAAAAATTGGTGATTCTAAAATTCCCCACCAAGCCCTTTCAGTATTCGATTCAGGGCCACGAAGCATACCTAAAACACTCCAAATTCTAGCTTCTACAAGTACCGCTGTTGGACGAACATTATTGCCAATCGGGTTTCTCTCTATCCATGACTCAAGATTAACCATTGGAGACATTGTACATAAATCATCTTTAATCGATTCAAACCAAGCCGATTCTAAACGAATTTCTTCGACATCTCTTGATTCTCTTCTTTCATCAATATCATTTAGACTTGAAACGCTTGCATTTACCTCTCCAGATAAAATTGCTTCACCCAACCAATTTGATAGTTGATCTGGACCCCAAATCTCAATTTCAACTCCCAATTTCTCAGGGAGCCGAAGATTTTGACTCAACGGACGTTCAGACAATATCCAATGTTGTCCGACAATTGCATCAACTATCCAACGATCTAACTCTACACGATCTAAAATTGTCCACCCATCGGGGGCATGCCATACATTTGTATGCAATCTTGCTGGCCCATTATTAAGACCAATAGGGGGTTCTGAAATCCTTCCCAATGGGCGAATTGAAGGAGTTCCTATTGCTAATGGATTAGATTCTAACACCGCTCCACGGTGCCTCAAGAGCCCTACAATAAGGTCATCCATTGTATGTCGAGATACAAATTAGGCCTTCAACCGATTGGTGCGTAAGAACACATCATTCTACATTTGGACGTAGAGTAAGCAAATCCGAATCACCAGCATCAACTATACATATCGAACTTATCGCAAAAGGCTTTGCACATGCTGCGCCTAACTCTCGATTTACCATCTCTACTTGATGAATAGGAACATCAGGATGTCTAGATTTCAAATCGCTAATAAAATCAGAAGGACAATTTGCAGCTAAAATAACCATTCTAGCTTTACCTGAAACGCAGTTGGCCATTGTCTGATTTTGTCCGAACAGTAAGGAACCACTCGAAATTGCATTCTTTAATTGTCTTGGTAAATCCATTTTATCATATCTCCATTCTCTGCTTATAGCGTCTCATGGCCTACTCTTAATCCTCATTAGGAACGTAATATAAATCTACACTCCCAGTTCCAAGAGCAACGGGTTGACCAACAATAATATTCTCAGCGACACCTGTTAAGTGATCTATCTCTCCTCGAATTCCAGCATTCAATAAATGATTCACAGTTACCTCGAATGCAGCTCTAGCAAGAATACTATGCTTATTTCCAGAAACACCGTGACGGCCAATTGCTCTAACTTCACCTTCTGAGGTCATTACATCAGAAACTGTCAGTAAGTGACGGACATCTACATTCAATCCTGCACCTTCCAAAGTCATTGACATCTCATTGATGATTGACTGGCGAGCCGCCTCAATTCCAAGATATTTATGAATCTCCATAATGTTATTTGTATAAGTTCGAGATCTATCGACACCCTTGAATTCACTAACCTTAGCCAAATTACTCCCAATGGTAGAGATATAGTACTCACCCGTATCCTTTGTAGGACCCTGGATATTAGCACGAATTACATCCTTAACTCCCTTCAATTTAACCTTCTTTACTTTGTCTTCAAGAGCAAGTAAATCTGTATATGTAGGAGGGTTTGAACTAAGATCGGCCATTTCCTCTTCCTTCTTTACCCCTGGTACAATTGTCAATTCCTTAGGTTTCACATCATCATCTGCACCGACATATAATCGAAGGCTGCGAGATAGTTTGTCACGAACTTCACTTGCAGTCATATCCTTCATTCGAAGATTCTTGTTGTTTAATGATAAAGTCAAAAATCTCTGAGCAACGTTTACTTCTATGCCTGCAATATCTCCAGTTAAAGTAGTCTCCAAAGATGCTGCAAGTTTCTGCACTTTCTTCTCTTCAGTATTGAAAGGCTTTCCTTTCTCATCTGTTGCATCAAGATAAATATTCATTGTTGGAGTTTCAGGTGTCTTTCTTGCATCTACAATCTCAATAATCCGAGGAAGACCTTGGGTAACGTTAACTGTCGCTACACCCGCATAATGGAAAGTACGCATAGTCATCTGAGTGCCAGGTTCACCAATTGATTGTGCTGTAATGATGCCCACTGCCTCAAATGGATCAACTCTTGTTCTAAACAAAGCAGACGACATAGAATCAATTACACCTGCAACTTGCTTAGCTGTAAGTTTAGTTACATTACGAGAACGAAGACCTAATACCAAATCATGAATCATTCTAGGGGTTAACCAGACTCCTTTGTCGATTGCGGCATTCCTAATCTGATCAAAAAGTGGATCATCCATTGTCTCAAACATGTCTCGCTCAATCTGAGCCATTTTGTTTGATTGATCATAGTGTTGAAGACTGCGTATTGTTTCAGATCTTCTACGAGTTGCACGCTTTCTCTTAATTGTAAATGTTTGAGCGGCAGGTGTTGCTTTATTTCCTTTAGCAGCATTCTGAATAATTGCATGTATTGTTTCACCAGACTTCGAATCAGTACCACAAATCTTGGCAATTTCAACAGGTGTCAATAATTTTACATCATCCCATTTTCTATCATCTGCAAGTTCGTGGGCATAATTCTCCTGAACTCCCAAATCTTGGAGTTTCTTCTTGGTTGCACTCTTTACAGTCATACTCACTCACCTCCCAATACGTCATCAAGAACAGATTCAATATTCACAGGATCACCCTTCTTAGAGCGTGCTGGATCAACACTATCTTCTCCATAATGGAACTGAATAATTCGATTTGCAGTATTTCTAACAGATGCTGCGTCGTCATCCCATACCTTCAAGTCATCCATTGCATTAATCAAACGACGTTGCATATAACCAGATTTTGCAGTACGTACTGCTGTATCTACAAGTGACTCACGACCTGAAACAGATAACATAAAGAATTCAGTAGGTTCCAATCCTCTCTTAAACGAAGAAGATACGAATCCTTTCTCTTTAGCCCCTCTCTGTTTTCGACCGAAATGGGGCAAAACACGATCTTGATAACCGCGTTCTAGTCGTTTACCTCTTACCTTAGGTTGTCCAATTGAACCAGCCATCATAGCAAGATTGTCCATATTTCCACGTGCTCCAGATGTTGCCATCAAAACTGCAGCATTATCATCTCCAAGGTAGTCTTTAGCAACATTAGAAGTTGCACTCTTACATTTATCTAAAATACCAAGAATGTTTTGTTCTAAGGTCTCCAACGGTGTTCTACCAGGAGCTCTTTCGTACTTTGATCCATCTTTTCCAAATTTGACTAGTTCTTCATCAACTTCTTCTGATGCCGTTTGATTAATTTCTCTAATCTCTTGTCTGGCTTCAGGAGGAAGATCTTGATCATCAATTCCAGTAGTGAATCCCATAGAAGTACAGATTGCAATAGTCATTCGAGTCATATCATCTAGGAATTTAGCACCTGTTTTCGTACCATGTGTTTGAACCACTGCATCGAGTAATCTCCCATCTTCTGCTCCGATTGCACGCTTATCTAAAGTTCCAGAAACGGTACCACTGTTGTCAACATTTACTGCATCATTGCTCAGACTGGTATATTGAAGACGGAATCCATCAGGTACAATTAAACTCATTAAATCAGTACCAAGATAACCTGTAATACCATTCTTTTCTAGAAGTTTAGGCATCTTACCAACATAATCAATCTGGCCGAGAACTTCTAGAGCTAATGCTTCAGGAATTATCCTTTCACCATGAGTTAGAAGATAGGCTCCTGATATATGGTCGTGAATACCTCCGATTACTGCACCTCCATAACGAGGAGTAATGATATGTTCCTGAACGCGCATCAGAATCTTAGCTTCTGCCCGAGATTCTTCGGACTGAATTACATGTAAATTCATTTCATCACCATCAAAATCCGCATTGTAAGGAGTACATACTGCTAGATTAAATCTGAACGTTTTACCATCCATTACACGTACTTCATGAGCCATCATCGACATTCTATGGAGCGAAGGCTGACGATTGAAAATCGCAACATCTCCATCAATCAAGTGACGTTCTACTGTCATTCCAGGTTTTGGATTACCATAGATATCATATGTAGACAAACGATCTTCTACCTGATTCCTGTAAGCATCTCCGTCAACAACTTCTACCCAAGGACTACTACAATGAGGACAATAAACTTGCAATTCATCAGGGAATTCTTGACCAGGATTGTTTCTTTCAAAGACCCATCGTTGATGTACAATAGCTCTAGGATCACCATATTCTAATGGACGACCATGTTCATCCTCGCCTCTTAGGTTCTGGAGAGTGGCTTCAAGATCTACCTCTACTTCTTCAGTTACTGTTCCATCTTGAGTTTGGCTCTTTAGAACCTTTAGACAAATTCCAGGTAAGAAATTCGGTGCAGGAATTACAGAATTCAAGTCCGGACGCGCGCCCACATATGGTTCATCGTCACTAGTACCTGGTACACAGGCAGTATTCAAACAACGGAAACCTGCCCAAATCCACTTGGTTCTATCTGTAATTCGTACTCTAAAATTATCTCCACGTACAATATAATTCACACCAGGGTGATGTTCAGGGCCACGTAGAATCATTTGCCTCATTTGCTCCATATTCCTAGAAGTTACACGAATTGGGACAGTTAATTCCTTAGCTGTAGCAAGAGGAACTCCAACTTCGTTAATACTCAACTTCGGGTCGGGACTGATTACGGTTCGAGCACAAAAGTTAACTCTTTTTCCAGAAAGATTGCTTCTGAATCGACCTTCTTTACCCTTCAATCGTTGTGTCAACGTCTTCAGAGTCCTTCCAGAACGATGACGAGCAGGTGGAATCCCACTAGTTTGGTTATCGAAATAGGTTGTGATATGATATTGCAATAATTCCCATAAATCTTCAACAATCAACTGTGGAGCACCTGAATCTCTATTTTCACGCAATCGCTGGTTAATACGCAGTACATCAACTAATTTGTGCGTTAAATCGTCTTCAGAACGATCGCCACTATCGAGGGTAATTGAAGGGCGAACAGTAATTGGAGGAACTGGAAGAACCTTCATTATGGTCCACTCAGGCCTACTTGAACCGGCTTCAATTCCTAAGAAAATAAGATGTTCATCAGGAATTCGTTCCAACCATTCACGTATATCTCTAGGATTCTTTTTATGTTCGCCTTTCTCGAACTTCTCTTTGAATGTTGATGGTTTATCAAGTTGAATAGTTCCTTGTTCTTCATCACAGTGCATACAAATTCTTCTCTTTGCACTCTTACATTCTTTCTCAATATCTTTGATTAATTTCGAATACTCTGGAGAACCTACACCATGCTTCTGTTTTACATCGTTAATCGAATCTCTATAGTAATCCTGCTCAGACTTTTCAGGATCTTGAGGGTGAGTTCCAGGCTGACTGTTTAACAAAATTTTACTGCAACTATTACATGTAGAACTTAAACAAGATTTGATCAATGGAACAAAACCAATGTGTACGACTGGAAGTTCTAATTGAATATGCCCAAAATGGCTCGGGCATTCTTCATGCTTATTTCCACAAGTTGCGCAACGCATACCTGGATCAATTACACCCATTTTAGTATCCATCAAACCTTGACGGAAAGCGTGACCGTCGTCCTTGTATGTATCAGCAGTTTTTACTTCAACAGAAGACATTTTTCTTATTTCATTAGGATCCATCAAAGTAAATTTGATTGTACCAATCCTCTTAGGGATTTTTGCAACATCTCTAGCTCTCATCTGCGGTCCTCCAGTTCAATTCTCATAGCAACCCCGAGAGATTTCATCTCATCGAGAAGTAGTTTGAATGCATAGGAAGTCTGTATTGTGTGAACATCTGCACGATCCCCACATACTGGACAAACAGTGGCTTTACGATTCCAATCATAGTATGCAGCATGACCACATCCAGTATTATTACAGACCATCATGTCCCAACCATCGCTCTCATCAAGTAATCTATCTTTAATGACCATTGAAGCACCATGCGCAATCAAACAATCACGTTCCATCTCTCCAAATCTGAGTCCACCTTGACGTGCTCTACCTTCTGTAGGTTGTCGAGTCAAAATCTGGACACGCCCACGACTTCTAGCATGTAATTTACCACTTACCATATGATGTAATTTCTGATAATAAATGACACCTGCAAATATTTCTACCGGATATTGTTCTCCGGTTTCTCCATTAATCATTATTTCACGACCAGTATGAGCAAGCCCATTTCGTACAAGAGCCTCTCTCAGAGAGTCTTCTTTCTCTCCATTAAATGCAGTTCCATCAATCTGACGTCCTTCCATAGCACCAACTTTGCCTCCAATCATTTCCAAAACATGAGCAACTGTCATTCTTGAAGGAATTGCGTGAGGATTCATCAAAACATCTGGAACTACTCCGGAACTTGTAAATGGCATATCTTGAGGTTCAATTAATCTGCCAATAACTCCCTTCTGACCGTGCCTTGATGCAAACTTATCTCCAAGTTCAGGGATTCGGTTGGTTCGTAAAGTTAAACGAACCATCATCCCTGAATCTAAACTCTCAGTGACAAACACATTGTCCACAAATCCCTTCTCCCCATTACGAACAGTCATCGAAGATTCTCTTCTCTCAGGAGCTGCGAAGAAAGCGCCTCCAGCATTTTCTTCAAGGAAACGAGGTGGGCTTGTCTTTCCAACAAGCACCTCTCCGCTATCCAAATATTTTTCAGGAATTGGTAATCCATCTTCTTCAAGATGCTCGTATAATTCTATAGGTTTCAATCCCTTAACTTCATGGTTTGGATCGTTTCCAGGAATTTGAATTGTTTCTTCAAGACCACCAGGGAAACGACGGTTTTCAGCATTATATGTTCGAACGAAAGTAGAACGGCCTAGAGCTCTTTGAACACTCGCCTTATTCATAATTACAGCATCCTGCATATTGTATCCATGATGTGAAAGAACTGCTACTACAAAATTCTGACCGCCAGGTCGGCGTAAGAAATTGGTTTGATGCATCGCTCTTGTTCGAGTCATAGACTGTTGTGGATAATGCAAAATGTGTAACCGAGTGTCGGGGCGAAGTCGGTAATTAGCACTAGGTAGACCTAATGCTTGCTTAACCATTGCAGTTCCTCCTGTAACTCGCGGAGTTGAATTGTGTTCAGGATATGGGACTAAACTAGCACAAACACCAAGAATTAATTGAGGATCAATTTCAACGTGAGTGTAACATAAAACAGTTCCAGCTTTCTTTTGCTTCTTCTTTAAACTATCAAAATCAGGCTGATAGAAATTAAGCGGTACTTCAAACTCCTCAATATCTTTATCTCCGTTTGGCATAATTATCTCTGCACGTAATTTAGCATGTGTTTGGTCTGGTTCTCCCAAGTTTACCCATTCTATTGTTGCAGGATTCAATGGCCTGTTGTGCTTTGGGCTTCGAGCAGGAAGATCATATGGTCGAGGAGCGATCAACAAATCTTCTTCTTCTTCAGCATCAACCCATTCAACTACTCCTTCCCAAACTAGTTCCTTGAAACTCATCTCACGAGACTGTAAACGTTCAAGATGAACCTTTTGAAGATTTAATTGTCCGCCTTCTAGTACCAGTAAGGGACGCAAAATTCGTCCCTTATCCGTATTGATAAATACATCTTTGTTGATGGAATCGTGTCGAATTGAAACTTCAGGCTTGATTTTTCCACTTCTTCTTCTAGCCTTCAACCTAGCAACTAAACGATGAGCGTCCTTATGAAGGCCGAAAATATCACCATTAACATGGATTCTAGAACCTTCTGCCCAACCATCAGGAGAAGAATCTACACCAGCTTCTGATAACATTCCTTTAATCTCATCCTCAGGGACATTTTCACTAACATCAATCATCTGTGCGGCATTCTTTACTAAACCACAATTTTGTCCTTCTGGAGTCTCATTAGGACATAATCTCCCCCAATGAGTGGGATGTAAATCTCGTGCCTCAAAGTGAGGTTGACTCCTAACTAGAGGGCTAGTAACCCTTCGCATATGGGAAAGTGCGGCTAAATATGTAGTTCGATCAAGTAATTGACTGACTCCACTCCTGCTACTAACCCAATTACCAGTAGCAAGTGCATGCATGATTTTCGAAGTCAAAACATCAGGACGAAGGCAAGAACTAATCTTTAGGTCTCTCTTCCTATTGTGGTGTCTTTCCAATTGATATTTCAAATCTCTAGCCAATTGTTGGAGACTGACTCGGAAAAGATCCTCCATCAAATCTCCAGCAAGACGAACTCTTTTGTTTGCATAATGGTCCTTATCGTTAGCTTCACGATCTGTAACTGCCATCTCAAGAACTTGACGAACAACACGTCCAAGGAAAACAGACTTCTTCCTTCGACTCTCTGGAGTTTCACCCAAGTGGGGAAGAAGTTCCTTGTCCAACATATTTTGGATTCTTTGCTCACGATACTCTTTCTGCTGGCCCGCTGCGAACTTTTTCTCTAACCATGCTAGAGCTTCCTCTGTTGTGTGAACTTCATATTCGTTATTATCCTTGATTTCGTTAATATTCGCTACTGTATATTTCATAGTCTCTACAGGACCAGCAATAGCTTGGAAAATCTCTGCATCATTGTCTACTCCAAGAGCACGCATTAACAACACAACAGGAACTGCAGTACTTCCCGCAGATGGAATCTTAGCCATCAGCATACCGTCTCGACGTTTCTCAACATTCAATGGTTTTCTAGCTCCATCGCGTTGGGAGAAAATCTTAGCAACTTCTGTTTCATAAGTATATTTTTTATTCTTTTCAACAGTTACTCTATTAGGGGCAAGATCTTCCATAGAAATTAGAACTCGTTCTGTCCCATTTATGATAAAATATCCACCTGGATCTAAAGGATCTTCTCCATACTTCTCCAATAATCTGTGGTATCTGTTTCTATCTTCATCAGACGTTTCAAGATTCAATTTTCCAGATTGGCCGTCGGCGGTTCCGATATTTTTAGCGTGAAGATTACAAATCTCAGAACGAACCATAATCGGTAAATTTCCTATATGGACTTCTAACTCTTCTTGTGGAGAAGGCATATCATCACGGAATATAGTAAAATCTAGTTTAAGTGGACTCATGTAAGTTAATTTACGAATCCTACATTGAACAGGTGTGGATTCGTGAATCGAACCGTTAGCTTCTCTAATTACTGGCTTTCCAAGTTTAATATTCTTAATTCTAACCTTGATATCCTTGTCCAAAACGTCTAGAGCAATAATCCCTCCAAGACCATCGTCCATTATTTCATCAGTTCCTACTCTTATATTTCGAACAATATTCTCCATTCGGTTCATTCTTACTTCTGAACCATCTCCCGACGGAATACAATCGTCATATGAAGCCAACTGGTGATTTACCAAACTTCGTTGATTAAAATATGCTTCAATAATTTCCTTCACACCAACACCTCCTCAATGAGCCTCTACAATTAGCCTGTATGCAATAGCTGAACCTGCTGAACGACTATATCGAACGACCTTTACAACACGATTAGTCAACCAACCTGCAGGAAGACCTTCAACAACGGATTCTTCCATTTCTTTCAATACTTGAACAGCAGGATCATTAATCAGAATCTTAGGAAGTCTTTCCTTAGCAATTCTTGCATTACCCTCAGCATCAATAGTCATTAATCCCCATGGAGAAAGGACATGTTCTTCTTCATCCACTGGGACCAATTCATGATGAGGTACTAATTCATGATTAAGAATATTAAATCGGTCACCGTGACTTGGAATCTCCTCATCATCGAGTTTCTGACTAATTGTTCTCTTAACAGATCTAGACTTTCTATTTCGCGTTGGTTGCTGACGTAAAATAGACATGTAATTCTCAATAGTTGGATCTTCTACCTTTAGTCCTAGGCGTTCAGCTAATTCTTCAGAACTGAGCATTTTTAATTGGCTCAAATTTGTATCATTGGCCATCGCCGAAGCATGATCTTCGGTGACCCCAAGTTCGATTAATTTCTTCTTCGTGGAACTCTTAACCGCCATTTTTGCACACCCTAAAACCCACGAAAACCATGAGCCTGATGCAAAGTCAGGCGGGCCTGAGGGGATTTGAACCCCCGGCCAACGGATTAAAAGTCCGTCGCTCTACCTGGCTAAGCTACAGGCCCATGGCTAATGCTGGGCCTCCTGCGGACCGAGGGGGTGTTCATAAATCCCTCGGTTCCTACATCGGCCCATACACAACCATCCCTCAACACAGGTGTTCATGAACCCTACCTTCAAGAATGAAATTATGGGAATTGAGCCGGAGAGAGAAATGGAAATTTCTCAAGATGTGGCTTCAAAGGTAATTTGGATTGATTCAATGGGAAAAGAAAGAGAATTTATCGTACCTCCTACTGTATATCCCCCCCGTGAAGATTCTACTATGTTACATCGTGCGCTTTCTAGAATAAAGGGAGCACCAGGGCGACTTCTTGAGATTGGAACTGGGAGTGGAGCAATTGGAATATCTATGGCAGAAATCGGATGGGAAGTATGTGGAATTGATATCAATCCACTTGCAATAGTTTCTGCAAGAGGGAATCATCAAAATAAAGGAATATTTGAAACAAAAGAAATAGATATCGAAGACATTGGAGATGATTTTGAAAAATCATGGGATGTAATAACTTGGAATACCCCCTATTTGCATACTCCAAAGGATGAAAATGAACGGTTAGGACCATTAGAAGAAGCCGCATTATCATGGGAAGGAAAACATCCCATTAAACGACTTTTAGATCTTGCAAATATCCCTGGTATGCTAAAAAGAAAGGGATGTATTATTGCATTAATTTCCTCAAGTATAGAAACCAATCAAGAGTTGAGTGCTGCCACTGCACAAGGGTGGTCAATTAGGACATTAGAAACAAGATCAGAAGGTGGAGAAAGAACTGCAGTAATTGCTTTATGGAAAGGATGGGAATGGGCCCCAATAAGACAAAAAACAGTGGAATCAACAATGACAATTTTGGATAGCAAACATAGCACAGGAAAATGCATTATTTCTGAAGAACAAACTGCAGGATATGGAAGAAATAATTCCTCATGGATTTCTCAAAAAGGAGACCTAACAGCTACGTGGAAAATTTGTGGACCATTACCTCCAAAATTGGACATTCAATCCATCCATATGGCTGCTTCCATAGCACTAGTAAATGCAATTAGTACATGGAAGGGAGAAGGACTAGAATTAACAAATTGGAGTCACCCTGATTCCATAGATTATGCAATAAAATGGCCCAACGACATAATCTGTTGCTCTAGTAATTCAAAAGTAGCAGGAATATTGTTACATGCAGAATCAAAGGGAGAAGAAATTTGGATAAATTGTGGCATAGGAATAAATTCTACAGCCAGAACTGTTGATGGGGAAATCAGACAGGGTGTTTCAGAATCAGGCCTAGAAGGTCTAGAAAAACACATACATAATCATCTTTCATCATGGTTTGAAAATCATGAAAAAGTGCCTGACGTAGATAAAAAATATCTCCATAAAAGGTGGTGGAATGCTGCTTCAAATTCAAAAATAATTGGTCAAAAAAAGAAATATAATGGAGAATATTGTGTTGTATCTAAATTATTAGATAGAGAATTAGAAATTTATACCAAAGAAGGTAAAAAACAAATTTCTGGAATAGAAATTGATGACTAATTATTGACGGCGTCGCCACTCACCCCATACAAGAAGAAATAGACCCAATATGGCAGGAATTGCTTCCAATGGAAGTTGTCTTTTCACACTAATCTTAACATCAAATTCTCCAGAACCAGATACAGCAATATCTACAGGCTCATCACCTGACATCCTTGTTGATGAAATTGATTCCCAAGAATCATTGGATTCACCAGTAAAAGTAAGGACTTCGCCACCCACAAAAGCTTCGATGAAACAAGTTGAATTAGAATCAATACATGATTCGCCACGTAGAATAGAAATCTCAATCGCATCATCTGAACCTAAAAATCCTACATCGACACTTGTAAGATAAACGGAGGACCCATCATCTTCTAGATTCACTTCATGAGACGGTATCCACAATGCCATAAGAACTGTCCCAATCAACAGTATTGAACCCATCAAAGACGATAGATCCCAGACTGGAATAGGTTCACTCGAACCGCCCGCACCCATATTCTGCCCGAGAGAATCAAAGGTATGAATACTATCTACGAACTCTCGGCTTTGGAATCCCAAGACGATCTCTAACAAGCCTAATTTTACCTGAGGTAGTCAAGGTCTCTATTCGACTATCTAACTGGCATTTAAAGATAAAGTCACTAACTTCAGATAAGTTAATTCTCACAATTGCTCTATTTTCTTCACCTATTAATTCCAAATCATATAACTTAGCAGAACTGGTAGGGAAAATTTGTTCAATTATCGAATTCAAATCATTGCGATTGATGTCCGCGGAAATTCGAATGCCTACCCAACGCCGCTTCGGACGCTTTGCCTTAGATGGGCCTGCCATGACCCATTGAGGGTTGTCCGTTTATTTCAGTCCCCACTATCGGAGACTCATGGAAAGTGCCAATGGAGACTTACCTATTGAAAGTCCTTGGGACTTAGTAAAGATACTTCTTTCTCCAAAAACTCTTCCTCATGTCTTCCTATTAATTATAGGGACTGGGGGGCTTTTTGCTCTTATTTCAATAATTGATAACGACCCTGGTTTTGCAGCAATTATCTTTACTTCAGCAATGCTTTCGTACATTCTCCTAGGCATATTTGGTAACAAACCAACAATTTTCAAATGGTTACAAACAAGTAGATACTCTACTTCACTAGGTAGAATTTTGGGGCCATTAACGCTACCAATTTCATTAATGGGGATTATATCTAGTATTATTTTGTTAACCATTGGAGGAGATAAACAAATTAGAGATATATGGGCTATTTCTCTAGCTTCACTATTCATTTTCTGGTCAATAGGACAAGGATTGGCTCTCAGAAGCAGTATAAGAGATATTTTTCTTAGATCTAAATCAAGTAATAATTCAGAAAAAATTGCCCCAACCAACTGGGATTTACGTCGCCTATACATTGGAACCCTCATTTTCACTGCATCTATATCTATTGTAAGAGGGGCTGTCATTCCAAATGCTTTAGGCAGTAATTCTAATCTAATTTCTTGGCTACTTTATTTCTTGGTTTGCTTCTCCATAATTTTGATGTTTCTTCAAATTGCTAAAGATAACATTATTCCATTCGACACTTCTTGGACAAAGGGAGATAAAACCAGAGTGCATCGTACCAGTCAACTAATTATTTTCCTAATTGTTTGGCATTTCTCAAGTGCATGGTCAAAACTTTCAGGTGAATCAAGTGGAGCGATTCTAATCGAAGAAGTAGTCTTAGTTATAGTGACAGTTGTGAGCGCTGTATGGGCAATGAGCAACAAAAATAAAAGCAACATTCAGTTTATTTCTAAGGATACAGCAATCCTCTGGGCAATTGCTTTTGGTTTTGGTTATGCAGGTTCAATTACAGTAATTTCTGGACTTACAGAATCTGTCTTAGGAGATATATCACAAACATTGGGGATTGGGCATGTACTAACCGCAGTTACACTACTTATCGGATTTAATGATTCAATATCTAGGACTAAATTAATCCACTCCGAAGAAGAATAAAAACAAATTATAATCCTGAAAGAACAGCAATTACTCTAACTTCTCCAGCCATTTCACGATCAATTGATGCTCCATAAATAACATTGCAATTTTCATGAAGGCCTTTTGTGAAAGACTCGGCAATATGATCAAAATCTCGTAAAGATACTGCGCTTCCTCCTTCAATATGCAATAAACAAGCCGCAGCATTAGCAATGTCTATCCTTTCCAAAGGGGCATCGAAAGCAGAACGAAAAATTCGATCCGCGTCAACAGCCATTCCTTCACCAACTAAAACAGTTGATCTGCCAGCTTGTGCGAGAATTGTTCTCAAGTCCATCAAATCGAGATTAATTACACCCATTCTGGCTTGAGTGCGAATTATTCCACCAATAAGGCTTGAAACCCAACCACCTCCATCTTCCCAAGAAATACCTCTCTTCATACTACGTTGAGCTAAAGATGAAAGTGAAATCCCTATAGTAGCATGAGAAGCAGATTCTAAACGAGGTCTGGATAGTCGTGCCCATCTCATTCGAGATACCTGATCTTCGAAAGGTAAGCCCGAAATAGTAACCACTAATGCACCTGAAGAACGTGCTTGTTCGGCAATCCAAATACTGGCTCCACCTCCTACTCCGCCACCCAAAACAGTTGAAATCAAAACTAATTCGGCTCTTTCGAACATCTTACTAAAAACATGAGCGAATTCGCTAGTCCAAGAAGCAGATAATTCAGGCATTATCCCATGATTTACTTCATTAGGACCGATATGAATTGTAGATGCATTAGGATATTCCTCAAAAGAAGAAGAATCTGAATCTACTAACAATAAATCAGCAGCATTTTCCAAATCTGAATGGGCTTTTTTTGCCCACCGGCATCCAATACCACCTACTCCTACGAGAAGTAAAGCACCATCATGCATTTGCTCACTAATCCTCGTCATCATAGGTCAAGTAACGTTGATACCTTCGCCGTTCATCTCTGGCCCAAGCATTATCAGGTTCTAATTCCAGTACCTTTCCATAATATTCAACCGCTTTTTCAAATTCAGACAAATATCGCCCATACAAATGTCCCAAATTAGAAAGTACTGGAATACAAATTGGATCGTCTTCAAGCATCCTAACTAGTAACTCTTCAGCTTGCCCTAAATCCATAGATTCCATCAAGGATTCTGCGCTATCTAATTGTTCCAACTGAAAATCAGAAAGCCGATATATGTTCTTCCATGCGGGGCCCGCCATACTTGCAGGACAGTAAGGACAGGGCTTGAAACATGCGGAGAATTTTGTTGAAAACGAGTAGTTTTCAAGCAATAAATTCAATTCAATTTGCAACGAACCTGATGGTACGCTGTCCATCGAAAAAAACAATTCTTAAGCCAATGTTAATATCCTCTTTTCCGGTCGCCTACAACATGGGCATCGACAGTCCGTGGACTGGACCTATTAGACGGGTCTTTGCGCTTTGCCTGCTTCTTACGATTTTAGCAATCAGTCCCTCGTCTGTATATGCCTGGCCAGGTGGAATCGGAGGCGATCAAGATAACAAAGGAGATGTCGCTATTTCTGGATGTACATGCCATAATGTCGAAGTAAGTGAAAGTGTCACAATAATACTTGACAATGTTCCCACAACTTATACTTCAGGTGAAAACTATGAGATGATGATTCAAATTATTGGAGGGCCAGAATATCACTCTGGAGGGTCAGATTATAGTGCAGGATTTTCAATGCGAGTTTCAGCTGGAACCCTAGGTGCAGGAGAAGGCTCTGAAGATTATGTGTCGGCAGCACCGGAAACATTCAATGGCCCTCCAAGTGAAGATACGCAAACTCTATCGCACACCAAAGCAGGAGGGAATTTAGAATCAAGGTCATGGAATATTATCTGGACAGCACCTGATTCAGAAAGTGGACCAGTAATAATTTGGCTTGTAGGAAATTCAGTAAATGGCGATGGAGTCCCTGGTCCTCAAGACATGTGGAATAGACTCTCGGCAGTTATCATTGAAGGCGAAGATGATGGGAACCGGCGAACTGTCTTTTCAGGGGATGGAAATATTGAGCCTCCTGCCCCTCCCTCTTCCGGTCACACAGACCTCCACCATATGGGTGCTAAATTTAGAGCTCATTGGCTAGGACTTCTCGGTTTCCTATCTGTAATCTTAGTTCTGATCTTTTGCGGATTTTTCTTACGCTATGGATTTAGTAGACATTATGAAGGAAGGAGTAACCTGCTGAAACTTAGAATTAAACATCTTAGAAGGGGTGATCAACTATGAATAATGACAAATTACTCACACTCCTAAGAGAAGTGAAGAGTGGTACAGTTTCAATTGATGACGCACGTATAGCTCTCGAAGGAGTATCCCTTAGCGAAGAACAATACAAATCAGCCATTGATCATGGTGTTTTCAATAAACCAAAACCGGGAACTGTTGTCCGAGCTACAATTTCACCTGCAGCAGAATCTGGACTAATGGTTTTATTCTTTGTTTGGGGATTATTTTGGACCACATATTGGGCATTTACTCTCACATACGGTTTACTAAATGGGTGGGATCAACAACAACTGGCATTCCATCTTGGAATGACGTTGATGACTCTAATAATGATGGGCATAATCTATCTTCGATTCGTGTTGCCTGACCTAGTAGTTGTCAAACATAGAAGAAACAAATATATCCCACCAAAAGATACTAATTCTTGGAAAAAATATGATGCATGAGGAGTAAATATGAGTCGTAAATTCAAACTACGTCCTTCTCCAGGAGAAGTTGACGAGGTTACTGTTGGTGGCTCCAGAATGATTGATAGGAGAGATTTTATTCGGCATTCATTCAATAGTGCTGCTGGAGTAATTGCAGCAGCTTCACTTGGTTCAATCGGATTCGCTGCATTACTAATGGGGACTGCTGAGACTGACGGAGGAGATTCAGCAGTTCGATTTTGGGTGCCTTCTGGTGCAGAAGATAGCGCTTGGTACGGAGATTTACACCTTGAACCAATGACAAAATCAGTTTTTGAGGCTGAGGCTGCAAATTCATCCACGGGAATGGCGGGTGCCGCTGGAGTTTGGAGTGGGTTGCCGGTTACTGTAATCTATGTCCCTCATGAAGAAAACGATGGTACTGCACCAGTTGAAAACAAGCCACGATTTCAATTTGGTGATGGATACGATCAAGCAGGAGCATATATTGGATATGGGGGAGAAATGGAAGAAGATGCTACATATTCAGACCTTGCAATTCATAATAACATGGTGATAGTTTTCAGCAGATGCCCTCACTTATGTTGCATCCCAGGTTGGCAACTAGTTCCCAACGACTTTACCGCAGATACTTGGTACCCAGGGGGAACTGACTCAGGAGGAAACAAATTATTCTGCATTTGTCATTCAAGTCGATATGACCCTACCATGATTGAGAAAAACCAGAACCGTAACCGAACAAATGGTACAATGTTCGAATACTTCGGAATTAAATTGACGGGAGGACCTGCTCCAGTAGGAATGCCTCTAATACCATTTGAAGTAAATGGAGATGTAATTGAGGCTCTTCCTACATATTTGGACTGGTATACATTTTGCGACTGAGGTGAAAAAAAATGATTGAATCAATAGTTCTCTGGATTTTCTTAGCAGTAATCCTAGTCATAGTTGCGTTCACCCTAAGAAAAGAACGCGAGGAAGTCCCTAGAAAGGAGATCTTGAGAGCAGTTCAAACCACCGCAGGACCAGGAGGAATGGGGCTTCTAGAGAAATCATTCCTTTGGGCATTTTCATGGATGGATACAAGATTCAGAATGCAAGATTATTGGGCAATGTCAAGAGATGCATATTACAGTATGCATCGACAAATGCCTCTAACTCATGCAGAAAAATACAAACTAAGAATAATTTGGTATTGGTACCCTCTATATTGCTTAGGAGGAATTTCATTCCTAGCATTCATTATATTGGTAATCACGGGAACCATTCTTGGAATCTATTATGTTCCAGGAGGGCAAGGAGACCCTACTCCCGCATATGCTAGCATGGAATTCATCATGACTCAATTGCCATTTGGATATATTATTAGATCCATTCATCATTGGACAACTCACTTCATGGTTGCAGCAGTTTTCCTCCACATGTGCAGAGTATACTTCACAGGAGCATACCGCAATCCTCGAGAGTTAAACTGGCTAATTGGCGTGGCACTGATGTTTTTCACCATCTTCTTTGGATATTCGGGATATCTGCTTCCTTGGGACGCTCTGGCATTTGGAGCTGCTACAATTGGAATCAATATGGCGAATGCAACACCACTAATTGGACCATGGGTTGCAACTGCAATGTTTGGAGGAAGCACCCTAACATATCAAGCAGTAACAAGAATGTATTTCATCCACGTTTTCATCCTACCAGTTCTAGTTACAACTTTGATAATCATCCATTTGTTCATTGTATGGGTCCAAGGAGTTGCTGAACCGCACTGATAGGAGGAGATTAAATGGGGATTATCGAAAGATTAGGACGCGTTGCTGACACCTATGTTGGCGAACGTGATCAACTCATTGAGGCAGAGCAACAACGTCGAAGAGTGTTCACAGGTCATGCTTTCTGGCCACAAGAGGCACTTAGAGACACAATTATTGCAATGTCTATTCTAATGGTTCTAAGTTTCTACGCTTGGCTAATACCTCCACCTCTACACAGTGCAGCAGATCCATTTGCACAAGCAGGTTTCGTTTTCCCTGATTGGTATGTTCTTTTCTCATATGGATATCTTCGTTTAGGAGAATATTTACCTCAATTCGATATCCCTCTCCCTACAGCAATTGGTAATTTTTTCGGAACTCCAATTATTTCCTGGAATGCAGGATGGTGGGGGGCAGCAATTACTGGAATTCCAGTAACTATTCTTGCTCTTCCTCCTTTCATTGGAGGTAGAGAAAAACGAGGAGTTGAAGATCCATGGTTTGCTACAGCAGGGATGGTTTATCTTGCTCATGTTTGGTTTATCTCAGTATATTCAATCAATATCTTCCTAGAATTATATGGGAAAAATAGAACTGATTTTTGTCAGATGAATTCCCATGCTGGTTTATCCTGTGGGACGAGAGAACCATGGATTGCTGAAGTGTTCAATAGTATACCTTGGTTGTTAACAGGAGTATTCATTTTCGCAGTTCTTTATTTTGGAATTCGTTGGTTCTTAGTCCAAACACAAGGTGCTAGAATAACCCCTAATGGCAATAGAAATGTGGCATTCGGATCACTCCTAGTAGCAGTATTACTCTGTTCTGTAACTTGGCCTGTATACGATAACGGATTCTGGGACATGAAGGGATTCGGAGCAATGCAGGATATCGAAGAATTAGAAACTCTAAGAAGCCAACCTAGTGACACATTGGTAGCAATAGAAGAAAGTCATCATCATGAACATATGATGGGTCTGTGCTTATCCTATAGCGATTCATCAAAATCCCCTGCTTGGAATGATGATCACTTTGATTCGGGGGCATGGGCATACGAAGATTACTGTGTTATGCCCGCAGAAAAATTCTCTGAATGGGGGATTTTCCAACCCACGCAGAATTATCTCATCGATTTCAACGGAGCAAACAACCACGTAGACTCAAACAATGGAAGAAATGGATTATTCAACGAATCAATACACCCAGGATCAATCGATGGTTCAGCAGTTGAACACTCATTTTCTGGTGTAATGGAGGTTCCAAATCTGGGAGTAGACACACTATTCGTGGACGTAACGTGTAATGTAAGAACTACAATTAGAGGTGCTGGAAACCATTCTATTTCTCTAGATGTCAAGGATATTAGTGGAACTACTCTCTTATCCATGGATTCCTGTGCTACTGAATCATTGAAATTGAGTAGCGGAACATCTTATTCCCTTGACTATTCAATTATTACAACCGGATTGGATATCTCTGGAGATGTCATCACAGACGTTTCAATTACTGCATTCCAGCCATTAGTTCTAGATTCAAACGGAGTAGCAGTAGACCTTTCTGATGAAACTGAATTATTCATGTTAACTGGATCAACGATTTACAATGCAGAACTACTGTCTGATTTCACTATTGAAAACCCAACATTTGAGAAGAATCCTAAGAGTTTGGATGCAAAATTAACCTATTCTTTGGTCATCCCATGTTTGGGCGTAGGAGCACTTGTTTTCTTCCTAATGCGAAGTATGGCAAGAGGATATGAATATGAAATGAACAAATGCTATGGATGTGACCTCTGTGATGATGCTTGTCCTGTTAGACTATTTAATGCAGGAGATAAGCTGAATATCATTTACAATACATGGAACAATGAGGACGATGGAGTTCCTCTTTATTCCTGTCTAACTTGCACTGCCTGTACAAACGCATGCCCTCAGTTAGTAGATTACGATTCATATATTGACATTAGGCGAAATCTAATTGTTGGGGGCCCACCTGCGGCTGAAATCCCTCATTCAATTCTTCAAGCAGTTCTACGAGCAGAAGCAGATGACGAAGCGAATGACCAATTTGTTCCGGTTGAAGAATACCCTATTGATTCATCAGTAGGATACTATCCAGGTTGTGTCGATTATATCGATCAAGAAATGATTTTCAGTCATGTAAATGAAGGTACAATGAATCTGGGGCAAACTACTGATGCAGCATTTACTTTGTTTGAAGATGCAGAAATTAATGTAGCGTATTTAGGAAGAGATTTCCTAAAATGTTGTGGCCATGACCAAAAATGGCAAGGAATGACTGAAGTTTTTGAAAAATTAAAAGCATATAATCAAAAGAAATTGGGACATAGTGGCATTGAAACATTGGTTACTTCTTGTGCAGAATGCTTCAGAACATTTGCAATGGATTACGAACTAGATGATCTTAAGGTAATGCATACTACTGAGTTTTTGATAGAATCAGGATATGACTTCGATGCAGCTGTTCCAAAAGGTACGACAGTAACATACCACGACCCATGTAGATTAGGACGACAAATGAATCTCTTTGAAGAACCGCGTGAATTAGTAAAGCGAATAGAAGGAGTGGATCTAGTAGAGATGGAACATCATGGTGAAGATGCATTATGTTGTGGTGTTTCAAGTATGATGTCATGTAACGAGAATTCTAGAGCCCTTCGAATTGAACGGTTTGAAGAAGTTCGAGCAACAGGTGCAGAGATTATGCTAACAACTTGTCCAAAATGCGTTTCTCACTTCGAATGTTTGAAATTTGAAGGGGATCCAAGACATGACTTTGAAATCTTAGATGTTGTGTCCTTCTTAGCAAGGCAAATAGAAGAAAAGAAACAAATTTAATTTGATTAAAAAGCCCAAGATTTGACAACAAAAGGAGAACACTGAAACACATGTCGACTCGAGAGGAGGTTGCTTATCGTCGTGATGACATGCAAAAAAGAATCAGAATGGCTCTCAATGCTGCTAAAGCCGAAGAAAGATCGAATATCAAAGGTGGAGAAACAACTGTAGCATTTGTTAACGAGGGGCAGTGTATTGGTTGTGATCAATGCACCATTGTATGTGACGATGATGCAATCGAACTATACGATAAAGCAATGGCTAGCCCATTAATACAAGTCGATATAAATCGAAAAGCGAAGGTGCTTCGTGATCCATGCACAGGGTGTAGATTATGCGTTTTAGCTTGCCCAACTGATGCAATAATAATGATTGACAGATAATCATCATACTATTCTCGAATATATCTCGGAAAAACGAGATGCATTGCCCTCATATGTATATTTCTCCAATACCCTATTTCGTCCCAAGGACCCCTTCGTTCGTAGACCTTCTTCATCGTGTATTTCTTCAAGTATCGCTGAAGACATTGATTCATAATCCCCCATTGTAAATAATCTTCCAACAGTTTGATCAACCATCTCAGGTAATGGCCCATGATTTACTGTAACTACTGGAGTTCCAGAAGCCATAGCCTCTAGCGGGATTAACCCTTGGCCTTCATAATATGAGGGATAAACAACTAAATCTGACACACGAAATAAGAATGCTAATTCTTCAAATGACATCCCTGATTCAATAATGACATATTCTCCGATTCCTAATTTTTTAGCTAATTTTTCTAGACGTTTCTTCAAATGTCCTCTGCCAACAATTACTAATCTAACTTCTTTGGAATTTTCAATCACTTTAGCGAATGAACGTAATAACGAAGAATACCCTTTTCTAGCTGCTAATCGTCCAACTGCAAGCAATAATTTTCCATCTTTAGGGACGCTGTACCTTTCACGAATTAATTCAATTTCATGATTATTCTCATCAAGAGGTTTGAACATGGTAGTATCTACTCCCCAGTGAATTACTTCGCAATCCCAATCAATGGGAGGGGAATATCGGTCAATGAAATCTTGCTTTGTAGCTCTTGAATTAGCCACGCAAACAGTAGAACCAGACAATGCTGCATTTTCAAATCCTGAATAATATCCACCAGTTAGTAAAATTGCTAAATCATTGGGATTAGCCCAAACTGCGGCTTCTTTCATTTTTGACGCAATCCTAAGACCGTCTCTTTCCCCTAACCAAGAACCATGTAATGAAGATACAATAGGGGCAATTTCGTTTTTACAAATGTTGAACTGTTTCTTTGTCCAAGAAATCATTGGACAATGGAGATGAACAACATCAACTGGGTCATCTGAATGGAGTAGACGTAATTCCTTCAATGCATACTTCCCATAAGATGTTGTAAAGGCCATAGGAATTCTTGCCCAACGGACCATTCGAACTGTTACTCCTTCAAGGGGAGGAGGAGAGGATCCTCCTCCATTACGTGTGATGATTGTAATCCTATGACCTAGAGAAACTAATGCTGAAGAAAGATGGAAAACTGTAGACCCCATTCCACCCCATCTTGGAGGATATTCTGCACTAAGCATAGCAATATGCATGGTTCTCCCTGAACCATTGTCGTAGTATATCTGGCTTGAATCAATCGATGAGAGGTCAAATAGATACATAGTCTTCAAGTCATTGTTTCGTCTCGACATATTATGGACGAAGACGAAGCCGATCCAGTTAGGTTCGGAGCAGAATTTGGCCCATATAGATCTAGTAGAACAAGTGGTGTTTCACTTTCGACATTCAAAACACTAGTCTGGACTTCAAACATTGGAGGATTAATATTGATGGTAATTGGACTAGAATTGATGATTGTCCAACATGCATATTCTTGGGCATTGTTATGCTTTGTTTTTGGAGTAGGAATTGCATTATTCCCCTCAAACTATGAAATAGTTGGCATGGAAGAAAATCAATCTTCTAATGATGATACATAATCAAGATTTTCCATCCCCATCGCAATCATTGAGATATTCGCAACTAAAGTATGCAACCATCTTCTATTTATTACTTGTAGAGATGCTTCTTTGGATAAATCATGGTCAAGAATGAATTTGGTTGAAGGCGTGTTAAGATTATCTAAAATCCCATGCTTTTCATTAGATCGGAAAAACCATGATACTACTTCACCATTCACTCCATATCCTACTGGTTCAATAACCGACTGATTAGATGTTAAAAAAGTAGGAACCGCTTCCTGAAGTAAAAAATCTTCAGCATCCTTTCCTCCTTTAGCATAGGTCAACCTGTTCATCTTTCGTTTTGATAGGTTTAGAATTTCTTCAGGGTCTTCAACACGAATAATTCCTAATCCATATGTTCCTCGATCATTCTTAATGAATAAAGAGGGTTTGGAATCAATGTTATATTGCTTATATTTTCCAGAAATAAATTCTAAACCCTCATGAATATCTCCTGCGAGTCTTTCCCTACAGAATTTATCTTCTAAACATCTACCTCGACTAATGAAACCCCAAGGGCCGATAAGCCAAGGATCAATTCCAACTAAATCTCCCAATTCATGAACTAAATCTGAAACATGTTCAAAATGGCGACATTTACTCCTTGAATGCCACCCCATATGACTAGGAGGAAATACATTAACACCAGAGATATTGAGGGGGCCATCACTCAAATCTGAATTAAGAAAAATAGTGTCAATATTTTCTCCATCGGCGTTCACAAAATCATCTTCGACATTTACATCAACAAAAGATAAATCACCAAATGATGTTGAAACCGTTTGAGAATTCAATAAATCTGTACCAACCAATATCTCAATTCCAATTCCTTCAATTAAGGATTTAATGACATGAATATTATCTAGATAGCCAGAATTACGAGTATGAGCTTCTGGCCAAAGCAGTAAACATTCAGGTTTATGTTCTAGATTTTCAAACCATCTTTTCAAACCCATAGATAATTTCTCAAGATCATTTGGATTTAGATTATTAAATCCAGCAGGAAATGCATTGGCATCGACAACAACTGTCTTCCATCCAGCATCTCGAATATCAAATGAACCATATATTGGAAGAGGGATGTTTTTTCTTTTTTGTTCCAACCATTCAAGGATTATATTTTTCTTATCAAATAATGATGCAAAAGAAGATTGAAACACGTCCATTAAAACAACTCCATCGGCTCAACATCATCCAATAAATCCATTAGTTCGGAATTACTATTCAATGATTTAGGCTCAATTCCAAGGTGTAAGGAACGAAATAATCTGAAACCTATTGCAATATCTGGCATGGTATTCAACAACTTAGTTAGTGAAGGGATTTCTGAATTCCATTCAATAATTTGGGGTTTCAATTCATCAATAATTGAATTTATCAAACTAGGGGAAGTTGCAGTACCAGCAGGGAGTTTAGGGCGTGAAACAATATTTCTAGGAAGATTAGTAAGAGCGGCTGCAGAACGAAGGGCTCTTTTCTCTAAATGTCCTTTTTTATATCTCCAATCTATTGGCAATCGACTTGACAATTGAAGGTGTTGCTGAGATAAGAATGGGACTCGGACCTCTAGTCCATTGGACATGCTATGTCTATCAACAAGCCTCAGTTGAAAGTTGGTCAATTGACCTCTTGTCATTTCAAAATCCAAAGTAGAATTCAAATCTGAATAAATCTCAGATGTCTTGGGAGGATTATCTTTCCATGGTTGTCCAGGTCCAATAATCTCTTGATTATCAAGTAAACCAGAAGAAAGCCCACGTGCTAAAGAATGATCAATTAAATTAAATCTATCAGAAACCAATCTAGAATGAATAGATAAATTCGCATGACGCGGATATCCGGCATGAATCTCATCTGCTCCTTGACCACAAATCCCTACCTTAACTTCCTTAGACATCTCTTCAAACAAAGGTTGGAAAAATAGAACCGTGAGGTCCAGATCTTCTCCACTCCAAGATAAATTTGGGAGTTTTTTCCAAAACACGTCTTCATCTAAAGTCCAGCAATGATGTTCTAAATCAAGTGATTTCGAAACTTCAATTGCTGCCATGAAATCGGGGTTTTCTTCATTTTCAGAAACAGTCCAACATTTGGGAACGGGTTTTTCAGCTATTTCTGAAGCATCCTTTGCCAATGCTGCTACCATGCTAGAATCAAGACCACCAGATAATACTACACCTACCGGAACATCTGAGTTTAATCGTTCAGCTAATCCCATTCGAAGACTATCCAATAATTCCTTAGAGGAGACACTTGGGTCCCAATGATTTTGAGGATTATTTCTATAATCTGAAAAACTAGCAACGCCAGTTAATACCGCTCTACCTAAATTATCCAAAGACCATGTTTCAACAGTACCTGGGCGAACTTGAGAAACCCCTGAAAATAATGTAGTATCATCAATTGAATATTCAAATGCTAATCTAGCAAAAAATGCTTGAGTATCTAGTTTAGGAACATATTCAGGGTGGGCTCGGAAAGCTTTAGCCTCTGAAGCAAACAATAGAGAACCATCTTTGGATTGCCACTTCATCAATGGTTTAATTCCCAACGTATCTCTACAAAGAATCAATTCCCTATATCTTGGATCCCATAATGCAAAACCCCACATTCCATTGAGAGTTTTTATCCAATCAATATGACGGAGTGCTTGGTTTTTCTCTGATGAAAATCTAAACCACCCCCTCTTCTTCCCAGATGCAGGTTCAGGGACAACTGAAGGAGGGGGTATAGCATTAAAATGGGCAGCTAAAATAGCCTCTCCATCCCCATTTGTTCTCCAAGGATAAGAGATATTTTCTCTAATTAATCGTTGATTGTATATTTCGCCATTTTGTACAAGAATACATCCATGTTCACTATGAATTGGTTGTTTGGACCCTGTTACATCTAAAATCGCCAAACGTGAATGACTAAGTGAAATATTGCCAACCTGATTTATGGAATCTGACCAGTGGCCCTTACCATCAGGACCTCGATGAGAAAGACAAGAAATCATCGAAGGAGCAATTGAAGGGTCGTCTAACCCGAAGACCCCCGCAATCCCACACATAATGTGAAACAAACGGTATTAGATTTGAAAGTGCGGATATCACCAGTAAGCAACAAATATCCAAGTAGAGACAACCATGGACAAAATGTAAACAAAAACATAAGTCGATTGAGAAATGCCATCTCCACTGACTGCAGAGCCTTCTTTATCGGCAGATACCGCCGCGTCTTGAGTTGCCATGGTTACTCCACCATAATCTGGATTGTAAATCTAACCCGAAATTCTTCTAATTTTATAGAAATGGTTCCAGCATTAAAATAAATGATAGAGGAATTAACAACATTGTTGCATTATCATCTATCCAAGTTAATCTGGGCCACTCAGAAGCAACTACCAAGCCTGCAATAAATGGGGCGATAAACAAAGGAGTACCCAAAAAATAGTGACTGAATAACCAAATTGATAACGCTCCAAAATAACCAATCAAAATCACATTTCTACTCGGAAATCTAGCACGACGTAATTCTCCCATTAATGGGTCAATTAATGTTAAACTAAGAATTAAAGGAAAACCAAAAGCGCTATTTTGAACCCCATATTCTGGAGAAATAAGTAGAACTAGACAAACTGAAAAACCACCCCAAAAGAACGCTGACACCTGTTTACTCTCATAATCGCGCTGTCCAAAAACAACAAATCCCATTCTAAGTCGCGCAATTTCAATCAGTAAAAATAGAAAACCAACAATACTGACAAATTGTTTGGGTTCTAAATCAAAAAAGAATTCGGAAATGTTAGTGCCTTTCCAATAATACAAAAATGGAATAATCATCATTCCAATATGTACAATACGACGGAATAAATGCCCACTTAAACCTCCAACTGAGGCTGGAACGTGGTCATCAGGATTAGACTCATTTTCTGAAATATCAGATACATCATTTCCTAAGGTCATGGACGGTTAATTGAGATGATGCTTTTTGACCTATTGCCGAATTATTCTTTGAATTGCTTGTTCTATGGAAATTCGTCCTTCCGCCAAATCATCTACAGTTGAATCGAAGGAAGGGTTCGAAACTAATTCATCCATTATAGCCGATGAAAGTCTATGCCTCCATTTCACTATCTCTACCGAAGCACGTAACTGTATATTCTCTAATGCTTCCACTAGTTCATTTATTCCTGTTCTATTTAATGCACTCACGATCAATACTGGAACATTTGAGGCCGGTCCAAGTGCTAGACCTGAACGAATATTGGCAGCAGCCTGTTCAGAACCAGGCAAATCACCCTTATTCACCACAACCACATCAGCTAACTCTAGTAATCCGGCTTTCTCTGCTTGAACAATATCTCCTCTGTCTGGCCCATCAACAAGTAAAATCGAATCAGTCATTGAAACAATCCCAATCTCTGTTTGTCCAACTCCCACTGTCTCCACCAATATTCTATCCATTCCTGCCATTGAAAGAGCCGAAATCATGGCCTTAAGACGTAATGGCATAGAACCATGAGAATTTCTAGTTGCAACACTACGAACATAAATTCGATCATGGACACCACTTTGTTCCATCCTCATTCTATCTCCTAGAAGTGAACCACCACTGATTGGCGAACTAGGATCGATGCACAAAACTCCAATACGTTCTCCCTTATCTGCAAATATTTTGGCCAAACAATCTGTAAGGCAAGATTTTCCCACTCCAGGTGGTCCAGTAATTCCTATAGATTTAACAGAAGAAAAAGACAATACAGAATCAATACATTCTTGATCTCCTTGCTGAATTAGAGTAAGTAATCGAGCGAGAGCTCTCCGAGAACCATTTGATGCTTCAACAATTAGTTGGGATTGATCCATTGAATCATCTCCAATGCCAACCATCGGAAAAACCAACTCCAACTGGTTCGTTCGAAATTCTACGTTTTTTAACTTCATTAAGGAAATGAAGGAATTCTTCAGTGGGAGTTCCTGGTCCAAAAATTGCTCTTACTCCTGACGAAAACAAATCAGGACGATCGGCCATAGGGATTATTCCTCCACCAAAAACTACGATGTCATTCAAACCATTTTCTCTTAATAAATCACAAACTCTAGGAAACAAAAATCCATGGGCGCCAGATAACGATGATAATCCTAGAATAGATGCATCTTCATCCTCTACAATGCGAATTATCTCTTCGGGGGTCCTACGTAATCCGGTGTAAATTACTTCATGACCTGCATCTCGAAGAGCTCTTGCAACTACTTTTGCACCCCGATCATGTCCATCAAGGCCTGGTTTGGCCACGACTATACGGAGGGGACCCATGCCCCTCGAGTTCAGCCGTTTAACTTGAATCAACCGTCTCAAATATACTCTTTCAAGGGCATGAATTATGGGCAACTTCGTGGAATGAGAGAACATGGAGACGACAGAGGAGCGACTCCAAGACCTCAGGCGGCGCAAAGAACAAGCCGAAATCGGTGGCGGCCAAAATAGAATCGATGCACAACATAACAAAGGAAAAATGACTGCACGGGAACGAATTGAAGCATTCTTAGACGCAGGTACATTCCAAGAGATAGATGCTCTAGTTGAACATAGATGTACTGATTTCGGAATGGATCGAAATGTTATTCCAGGAGATGGAGTAGTTTGTGGGTATGGAACTGTTGAAGGTCGTACAGTATACTGTTATGCCCAAGATTTTACAGTATATGGAGGAAGTCTAGGCGAAATGCATGGACTAAAAATTTGTAAATTACTGGATATGGCTCTCAAAACTGGAGCACCCGTAGTAGGCATGAACGACAGCGGGGGTGCACGAATTCAGGAGGGTGTTGCTTCTCTTGGTTCATATGCAGAAATTTTCTTCCGAAATGTCAGGGCTAGCGGAATCATACCTCAGATTTCAGTAATTATGGGGCCATGCGCTGGAGGCGCAGTATACAGTCCAGCAATTACAGACTTTGTAGTGATGGTTGATCAAACCGCTCACATGTTTATTACTGGCCCAGAGGTCATCAAAACAGTAACGAATGAAGAAGTTTCATTCGAAGAATTAGGTGGGGCAAACACTCATGCAACTAGATCAGGGGTCACTCATTTCACAGCAGAATCCGATGAAGATGCCTTAGATTTAGTTAGAAATTTACTTGGGCATTTACCAAGTAATAATCTTGAAAGGACACCACAATCTCCCTCTGGAAAACCATCGATTGATTCAGAAACATTACGAAATCTAATTCCAGAAGACCCATCTAAACCATATGATGTAATTACAGCTATAGAAGGGATAGTTGACCATGGTGCATTTTTAGAAGTCCAAGCAAATTTCGCCCAGAATATCGTTTGTGGATTTGCACGTCTAGAAGGGCAATCAATAGGCGTAGTAGCCAATCAACCAAATTTCCTAGCAGGATGTTTGGATATTGATGCATCTGTAAAAGCAGCAAGATTTGTAAGATTCTGTGACGCTTTCAACATCCCTCTAGTTACTCTTGTTGATGTTCCAGGATTTTTGCCTGGAGCAGGACAAGAATGGGGAGGAATTATTCGCCATGGTGCAAAACTTCTCTATGCATATGCTGAAGCCACTGTTCCAAAGATGACTGTGATATTAAGAAAGGCATATGGAGGCGCATACGATGTAATGTCATCAAAGCATATTCGAGGAGATTACAATATTGCTTGGCCTACGGCTCAACTTGCTGTAATGGGAGCCGAAGGAGCAGTTCAGATAATCCATAGAAAACGAATTCAATCATCTGGAAATCCTGAACAAGAGCGAGAAAGACTAGTGGAAGATTATACTGAATCATTTGCTACACCGTACAAAGCTGCATCTCTAGGATACTTGGACGATGTAATAGACCCCGCAGAAACACGAGAACGTCTTTCTCGTGCTCTTGGTCACCTTATGGATAAAGAAGAGCCAAGGCCCTCTCGAAAACATGGTAATATCCCACTCTGAGGTCATAACATGGATGAAAACACCTCATTCTCATCCGAAATTGGTAGAATTCTAAGAGATTCTCGGGATGTCGATGTCAATCAAGTCGACAAAAAATTACAACTTGCTGTTGCATTGGCAGTAAAATTACACACATCAACAAATTCTGATGATAAGGTGATAGTAGGGAGATTATTGGGCCCTGCTTTCGCACAAGATCATCGTAGGATGAGATTTGGAAGAAACAATCTCATTCAAGGAAGAAATTCTAGGAGTACTTGGAGGTGAATGAATGACAGAAAAGTACGAGATTGAAATAGATGGGGAAATCTTCTCAGTCGATATCGAAGAAATTGATGGTGGGCAATTACGTGCAACCGTTTCAGGAACAGAATTTATCGTAAAACTACCTGAGGGGGTAGGACCTTCTCCAACTCCAAGAAGAAGAAGTGGAGGAAGTGGTAAAAAGGGGAAATCGGGAACTGTGTCAACCAGTATTCCAGGTAAAATAGTCACTCTGGAAGTTTCGTTAGGACAAGAAGTAATGGAAGGACAAGTAATACTTATTCTAGAAGCAATGAAGATGCAGAATGAAGTTACTGCTCCGATATCAGGAAAAATAACTACTATCAATTGTTCTGAAGGAGACAATGTTGAAGCCAACATGGCTCTAGTGGTAATTGAACCAAATTCTGAAGGAGAGGAAAATAGTTGAATTCGTACAATGGTTCAAGTGATGTGAATTACAGGTGATGATGAATGCCGAACTGCGACCACCCTGGATGCACCCAAGAAGGTGAAGTAATTTCCCGTCTTTCTCCAGAAGGTTTCTTGGTAGCCACTGGAAAAAAGGCATACTCATTCAGAGAAGCATATCGACGTTTTCATTATTGTATGCACCATCATGATGAATTAATGGCGAATGTTTGGACACGAGTTAGAAAACCAGATGACAAAGATGACGACCATCCTGCACCTACTATGGTATAATTAACAAAAGTCAGAGATTAACCCCAAGAACCCTGTGCTAACATCGCCTCTGCGACCTTAAGGAATCCAGCCACATTCGCACCAAACACATAATCGTGAGGACGCCCATATTTTTGTGCAGTCTCATAAGCAGCCTTGTGAATTCCAACCATAATACCATCTAGTTTCTCATCGACTTCTTCGCGAGTCCATGACATACGAAGAGAGTTCTGAGACATCTCAAGGCCAGAAGTTGCAACTCCACCAGCATTCGACGCTTTACCTGGAGCAAAGAGAACACCTGATTTCTGGAATGCTTCTACTGCTTCAGGAGTACAAGGCATGTTCGCACCTTCTCCAATTGCCATGACACCATTAGCAACTAATGCAGCAGCCTCTTCTCCATTGAGTTCATTCTGAGTAGCACATGGAAGAGCAACATCAACATTAACTGACCAAAGACCATTCATTGATGGCTCAGGCTTAGATTCATGATATTCAACACCATCAAAGTGGTCAGCATATTCCTTAATTCGTCCGCGACGTTCATTCTTGAGATCCATTACCCAAGCAAGTTTTTCTCGTGTTATTCCAGAAGGATCGTGTATAAATCCACTAGAATCAGAAAGAGTGACAGGAATCCCACCGAGATCAAGAACCTTCTCAGCAGCAAACTGTGCTACATTTCCACTACCAGATATTGCTACTCGCTTACCTTCCATAGTCTCTCCCTTAGTGGCAAGCATTTCTCGAACGAAATATACGCAACCATATCCTGTTGCTTCAGGTCGAATAAGAGACCCACCGTAAGGTAAACCCTTGCCAGTTAGAACACCGGACCACTCATTGGCCATCTTCTTGTACATTCCAAACATGTAACCAATCTCACGTCCTCCTACACCTATATCTCCTGCTGGTACGTCAGTATCTGGCCCTATGTGGCGCCAAAGTTCACCGATGAATGCTTGACAAAAGCGCATTACCTCATTGTCAGATTTGCCCTTAGGGTCAAAGTCAGACCCCCCTTTTCCTCCACCCATCGGAAGACCAGTGAGACTATTCTTGAAAATCTGCTCAAAACCTAGGAACTTCAGAATAGAGGCATTTACTGAAGGGTGGAATCGAAATCCACCTTTGTAAGGCCCAATTGCACCATTAAACTGAACTCTAAAACCACGATTTACCTGCATCTTCCCATCATCATCAACCCAAGGAACTCTAAATTGAATTAGACGCTCTGGTTCAACGACACGATTGTAAATGTTAGCTTCCAGAAATTCCGGTCGTTCATCGACGATTGGAGTGAGGCTCTCTAGTACCTCTAATACTGCCTGATGAAACTCAGGCTGACCAGGGTCTCTTCGCTTAACATTCTCATATACTTCTTTCAAGTGGCTATGCATTTTTTATCACTCCGAGGTTTGGCCCGTAAGGGATGTTTGGTTCGAGTTGAATACAGCATTTGAATGGTTGTATTAGAGATTCTATCATGAATAGATTATTCGTTCAGCAATATTGGAAACTGCGTCTTCATATCCTTGAAGAGTAATTACAGACATGGCATTTTGACTAACTTGCCTTTTCCTAAGTGCATCCGCAACAGGAGTATGCTCTCGGAACCACCGTGTTCTCCCATCTTTACCTATTATTCGAACATCTACTGCAGCCATCCGAGGTTCAGAAAGTAATAATTTGATTGATGGAACATCAATACAGACATATCCTGAATCAAGACCTGCACGACGTGCAATCTCATCTTCAACTTGAATTCGTTCTTCAGAATTAGTTGCTAGATGAATCAAGCGTTCTATTTGTTCAGGGCTCAATTCCTCCATTCTTCTAGTCAAACAATTCTTTAGTAAACGTCGATATTTCAAACGTTTAATCATATCCTTCGAAAAGGGACCTGCTGTGTCCAAAGCATGCCAAACTTCAGCATCAACCATTCGTTGCATTTGGACGGCTTCTGGGAGTGTATCTTCAGACCTTTCTACGGCTCTTGAAAGCATTACTTCAGTAATTCGTGTAACACGATGGAAATAGACTGCACTATACATCAAAGCTCTAGCAGTCATCATTCCTTCCAGAGCAGATAAACCGCCCTCTGAAACAGCAATATCCCCTGAATGTCTTTCCAAGCAATGTATTAAACGGTCATGATCAATTATTCCATGTTTTACACCTGTAAAGTGAGCATCGCGTAACAAATAATCCATTTGATCACAATCAACTGGGCCATGAACTAAATGTCCCATAGTATGATCCTGTGAATGAAACGCTTCGGCACCTTCGCCCCAATGAAATAAATTCCTTTCTTTACCACCTGCATCCGGACCGTGAATCAATGAAGAAACTTCTCTAGGATTAATACCATAAGACTCCAAAATCTCAGGAACAGTTCGACGTTCAGGGAAAAGTAATCTTTCTTCTTCTGAAAGAATGTCGTATTCACCAGTAATAATCCCCTCTGTTATGTGCATATGATCTGCACCTCCTCTCTCATGGAGTATATGTTCCAAAGTATGGGAATAAGGACCATGCCCAACATCATGTAACATTGCTGCCACTTCTACAATAGTTGATTCATCTTCAGAAAGAGATAGACTTGTAGCCATTCTTCCAGCTAAATGAGAAACTCCTAAAGAATGCTCAAATCTAGTGTGATGAGCGCCTGGAAACACCAAATGAGCAAGTCCTAATTGTTTGATGTGACTTAACTTATTGAATTCAGGAGTCGAAAGCAAATCCTCTCTAACACCGTCAATAGAAAACGACCCATGGATGGTGTCATTGATGACCCTCATTGATACATGCCCAGGCAGACTTGGAAATGAACCCTACGATTCTACTGCTGATTCCAGCCCTGTTGACCCCAACCTTGTTGTGCGTAGGTATTCGGGTCAACGTGTTGCTGAATTTGCTGGCCTTGAGCTTGTTGATGCGCCCACCATTCTGCCTGCTGTGCAGCCCTCATCTCTTCCTCAAGACGATAGCGCCTATCTCCAATACGATCAAACAACAAGGCAGTCTGACCTGCATCAATCCTGCCTTTTTCAGATAAATCCTCTACTTCTTTCTCTACTTCGTGAATTCCTTCATATCCTTCTGCATTATCAATTGAATTTCTAAGTCGTTCGAAATTACTTCTACGACTGTTAGATGATTTCCAAACCAATACAGACATAATTGCTCCAATCATAATAATTACGAGAATACCGATTGAAACACCGGTCTGAACCGCAGGATCAATTGTAGAGCCCTGTTGTAGTTGGTCAGGAGTATTGTCTCCATCTGCATCCAATGGAACATCATTTGCATCAAAAGGATCTGTTCCAACATTGATTTCATCAAAAGTTGTGAACCCATCATTATCATCATCAGGATCAACCATATCTGCCCATCCATCACCATCAAAATCTGGACATCCTTTCGTAAATCGAGTTGAATTCCCAGCAACTAGTGGACAATCATCACTTTGTTCAAAACCTTGCTGATCAGCCCATCCATCCCCATCAGTATCCGACCATAAAGATGCATCATTTGACCAACCTCCTGGGACAGTAGCATTCCCGTCGATTAAATCTGCGAAGCCATCTCCATCTGTATCTGGGCATCCAACCAATCCATTTTCAGTAGATTCACCATATTCTTCAGGACAACTATCTGGATCTGTTCCATTTGGATTATCACCCCATCCATCGCCATCAGAATCAGCCCATTGACTTGAATCCGAGGGGTAAGAGTCTCCCGAATCTGACCAACCATCACCATCTCGATCAGGACAAGCAATTCTATCTTCAAAGGATGATCCCCATTCTGTAGGGCAATCATCGACAAGTCCAGATTCAGCAACATCAGGGATACCATCTTCATCAGAATCTGGACATCCATTTGATGATTCACCAAAATCTACTGGGCAATCATCTCCATCATTAGAAATCCCATCTCCATCATTATCTGGACATCCTACTTGATCAATGGAAGAAGTTCCTTGACGAGTAGGGCAATCATCCGAATCAGGGAAACCAGGAGAATCACCAAATCCATCACCATCGGAATCCGAACTTTGATCAGGATTGTCTGGCATTGCATCAGAAATATCTGACCAGCCATCTCCATCGGAATCGATACAACCTATACGATCTCTAAATGAAGTTCCAGGGGTGTCTGGACAATCGTCAAATGGGCCCATTGATTGTTCAAGTTCAACATCTTCGTACCCATCATTATCCCTATCCAAAGGACTGGGGTCAGGCAAATATGCTCCTTCCACCCACATTCCTGGCCAATGATTCATGCGAGATGAATTCCAAGAAGAAATTCTCCAATTATCTCCCATTCCATCACCATCAGTATCTTTCCATTGTGACGGTTTATTGAAGAAATCATCGACTAAATCTGACCAACCATCACTATCTAAATCAGGACAACCAAAGGAATCTTTTGTAGAGGTGCCCCAAACATTTGGACAATCATCAGGAGCTTCTCCCTCAGTATTATCGCCATATCCATCAGAATCCAAATCTTCCCACTGAGTAGAATTCCCAATGAAAGCATCATTAGAATCCGATTGGCCATCGCCATCATCATCCGGACAACCATACACATCCCTTGTGCTTGTCCCATATGCGACAGGACAATAATCGGGAGTAGTGGCACCATCTCGATAGACTCCAATGCCTCCAGATCTAGAAGCATTCCAAGAAGGATCTCCCCAATTATCACCAAATCCATCTCTATCAAAATCTGACCATTGTGTTGAATCAATTGGGAATCTATCAGTACGATCCCCCACGTTATCACCATCAGAATCTATTCCATGTACTACCAAAACAAAATCATTGGAACCACTATGAGATACTGATGAACCGTCAATAGTCAGTTGAGTTGGGTAATTGAAACCAAAATAGGTTTCATTACCAAGAATTGCAGCACCATATCCTGAATCTCCAGATGTAGTACCATATCCCTTAACCCAGTTCCAAGAGCCTGTAGAAGAAATTGTAGCAGCGAATACATCATTTGAACCGGTACTGGATAAGCCATAAGGTCCGAAAACTCCTGTGCTGTAGTAATATCCAGTGACTGCTATTTCACCAGTATCCCACTCAGTAGAAACTTCATAACAGTAATCTGTACTACTGCCTCCTCCTTTATCGTACCAATTCCAATTTCCAGTTGGTGAGATTTGAGCCACAAACATATCCCAACTATTCTGATTAGCTTGTAGCCGATTCCCAGAGAATTCAGAATAGCCATAGAACCGGCCACAAACCGTAGCATTTCCTCCAGCATCTACACTGATTCCCTCAGGATATGTCTCATACGAACTATATCCAAATTCTTCTGCCCAAGAATGAGATCCAGAGGAGGAATATTGAGCAATAAATCCCCAATAATCATAACCTCTATTCCCATTATTCAAAGTCATACCCGAGAACTCAACATTATAGGAAAATTCTCCTGTAACATACACTCTCTCTTGACTGTCAACAGCTACAGAACGCCCTCTCTCATAGTAACTGCCACCAATCCTTTCAACCCAACGCCAATTACCTTGAGAATCAAGACTGGCAAGAAAACCATCAGAGTAACAACTTCCACATTGAATAGAACCTGCAGATCCAAAATTCAGAGTTCCGGATGACCAATATCCTGTGATGTATACATTCCCTGACTCTGCAATTGCTACTCCATGGGCATAATCACTACTACTTGCTCCAACCGTATTTGACCAAATCCAATTACCAGAAGTATCCAATACTGCGACAAAAATATCGTAAGAACCACTAGAGGAATGATAGTCACTACCAAATTGAATTGAACTATAGTAAATACCTGTTATACTGACGTTTCCACCCTTATCAACATCAATATCATAACAATAATCAGAACTAGTAGAACCCGCTGTCTTAACCCATAACCAGTCACCAGTTACAGACAATTTTGCAACAAAAATATCAGCAGAATTACTACTTGAAGCAGGTGTGGAAAGTGTTCCTAAATTCATTGTTTGGTGATAATAACCACAAACATACACATTGCCAAAATCATCAACGTCAATACTTTGGATATTATCTGAACCAGAACCTCCTGCATTCTCAAACCAAAGTAATTGAGATGAACTTGCTCTAGGGGAAAAATCAGAATCAATTTCATCCTCAAGCGACACAATACTATCAAAATCGTAGGAATTAATCAAAATTGGAGTGAGAAAAAATATCACTAGAACAACACTCAAACGCCGCTTCATGGACATTGAGGAGAAACACAGGATTTAGGTGATTCGGAAAAAAAAACAACAGATTCAAGAGAATGGATGCCTTACTAGATACCTTTCCATACGCTCTGTAAGTCGTTCAGAGGTATTAGAACGTGCTGCAAGTAGCCTGATTTGCTCAACCATCAATGCATGTTCATCGGATTGTAAGCCAAGAACTCGACGAAGAACATCCAACATTGCCATTTCATCATCTGTAATCACTTCATCATCTAATGCAGTAATCAACACATTCTGATACATTGCGAGATCACCTAACTTACGATTTGTATGTTCATCGACATCTAAATCGGAAAATGGTGACATCATATCTCCCCTAGCTATTGCAAAACAATCTTGAACACTTCCTGAATTTAACCCCATTACAGATTCAATCACTTTCAAAATTGCAGATTCATCATCGGTGACGATGTCATCTGCCAAAGCAACTTGGACTGTTCGCATCAAAATGTAGAGCCCTCGGCTCCCTCCCCTGTTATCCATACATCTGGGTCACATCACAACTATATGGCCAAATCGCCTAGATGAATAAAATTTTATTCAAGAACTCAATAATTATGAAAGAGAGGGTTGAAATCAAGAACTATCAACAGAGAAACGTGGGCCTCGAAAAATCTTCTTTGGTAGTGGCTGATGAAACTTCAAAGAATCTTCTAGGATTCGTGGCCCCTTGGAAAAATCCACAAGGCAGAATTCTAAGGCCTTCAGAGTTTATAGCATCTAGAAGATTTACAATAGTATATCTTGTAGTAGTTTGGGCCTATATCGTACTAATTGATGAAGCACCAGAAGGTGATTTATTTTACAATCTGAGAATACTAAGTGAGCAAGTCGCTAGGATGGACCCAAATGAATTAACTGCTAATCCTCTTATTTTCTTACTCTCATTATTCATCTCGCCCTTTGCACATTGGGACACAGTACACGCGATGTATGTCACCGCAGGAATAATGTTCTTTTTACAATCGTTTGAAGCACATAATAATTGGAAAAGTGCCGCAAAAATATTCATTGGAACAAGCGCATTAACATCATTACTTATGGCAATTTTTTACAATGTAGGTTTCACTATTAATCCGGATATTGAACTGTTTTCTTACGTCATGGGTAGATCATTTAGAGGTGGGTCAATTGGAATGTTTGGGGCTTTGGGAGCACTTGCCTATCATGCTAAGAAGCCACAATTTCCCTTGATACTTGTTTTCTTATTTGAGGTTTGGAATTACAATAATTACGGCACAGATGCAGCCATTTCAATTGGTCATGCCTCTTCAACCATAATTGGTTGGATTACTTGGAGATGGTGGAATCAAAAAGGAGAGATGTATGACGAATCCGAGTGAAATTATATTTGTATTACAAATGTATTGCAAATGAAATACATTATATACTGAGGCCTCCCCCATCAGAGCGGAGGTCGCGAACAATGTCTAACATCAGCCCGATGGTCCAATGCAGAATCCCTGAAGATCATCTCCTAGCACTAGATCAAATGGTAGGATTAGATGGAATGAGGAATAGATCGGATGTAATTAGACTCGCCGTCCGCCAATTAATTGAAGCAGCTCCCTCTAGAACAGTTGGAGGAACCATTTCCATAGATTTGGGCATGGATCTCACTGATAAAATCGAAATGTTTTGCAATATCCATGGTGATTCACCAGATCAAGTAACAAGAGCAGCGTTACGCACTCATATGAAAGCACAAATGGTGGCTTCAGACGACCTTCAAACCGTTCTAGAAGAACGGCATCAACAGCTGGCACATCGGCTAAGACAAAGAGAGGATCACACACCCTAACGGAGGGCAGATGGACATGGTAGGGGATGGGAACTCAACCAATGCAGGGGGGCGTCAAAACCCCCCTGCAACCAATGTCTTTCTTCCACTAAAGTTGAGAAGTGCTCTTAGAAATACAATGATCTCCAAAAGTACTAAATCAAATCCAGTAAGAGAATTATTTCGACAAAACTTGGACTCTGTAAGAGACAGAGCAGTTGTCGCTTCTACTATTTTCACCACACACCCCCCCGCTATGGCGGGGACCCCTTTCAACCCTAGAAATTTTGACGCACTTAGAAAAAGAGCGCAACAAATCCAAAGAAATGCATAATCACCCACACACCCGCCCCGAATTTCGGGGCAACCTAATTGCTTTGGCCGTTAGGCTACTCACCGAATCTTCTTGAGGGGCCGAGTTTGAGATAGAGGATGTGACTGCCCCACAATTCGAGTTCTTGGCCCATGAAACTCTACGTGAGGGGCAAGTTAGAATGATTAGAGATGGGAACGAAGTTCTCGAAAATAATGGATTTCTTTTCGCAGCGGCTCCAACTGGAATAGGAAAGACAGCAGCATCTCTTTCATCAGCATTATTTGCTGCAAAGAATCACCCCGAAGGAGAAAAGAAGTTATTGTTCCTAACTGGAAGACAAAGTCAACACCGGATAGTTGTAGATTCAGTAAGAAAAATAAATGAACGATTAGAATCTAATGAATCAATCAAATTAGTTGACATGATTGGAAGAGAATCAATGTGTATAGAAGTAAATCGGATTACTGGAAAATGTACTTGCGAGGCTGACGTTCCAGAAGACATGAGAACATTAGGTAGAAATAATCTACGGCATTTCATTTTAGAAGGCCCCAGACATGTAGATGAAGTGATTGAATTAGGTAGAAAAAGAGGTATCTGTTCTTGGTCAACAGCACGTTCATCTGTAAAGGATTCGGATGTAATCGTTTGCGATTACAATCATGTTTTTGTAGAAAAAATTCGAGATGCCTCACTCCCGTCTATGGGCTTAGAAATTGAAGATACTATACTAATTGTAGATGAAGCACATAACTTACCTAAACGAATACGAATGGGATTAGAAAGACGACTAACGAATCAAGTAATTCGTGATGCATACAACGAAATGGAAGAACATAGAGGACATTTAGACAAACAAATTACACAAATGATTAATTCCAACTCCAATATTGATTTTCACAATGATGATTTGAATAATGCAAAGAAATCCGAAGCAGCACTGTCTAGAATTAGAATTAGTGTAGGAAAATATTTCTCCGATCTAAAGAGAATGTTGGGAAAACAAGAAGAAATTATGACTCATCCTTCGGAGTTGTTAGGAATAATTGAGAATTCACTCTTAGAAACAATAGATGAACCAATTAGTCTTACTAACTTTATCAGAACATTACTAGAAGTACAAGTAGATCATGATGAAGAATTAGATGACAATCAAGATTTAGCATCCTACCGATTAGCTGAAATTTTGGAAATCCTAGATGGAAATAGAGAGGAAAAAGCGTTAGCTACGGTTTTTGACCTCTTAGGGATCAAAGAAGAGGGGAGGATCACGACTTACTTACTAGACCCAGGAGTAATATCTCAATCCGTTTTTTCAAGATGCTCGGGAGCCATTTTGATGTCTGGAACACTTTTTCCCCCTTCTATGTATGGAGAAATTTTGAGAGTCCCTAATAATCGACCAGTCAGATATGAAGAGTACTCAAGTCCATTTGAAAACGATAGGAGGCCAGTATTACTTGCAACAGATGTAACAACCAAATATGCTAATAGAAGCGAAGAAAACACTCGCAAAATCAGAGAACACATTCACAGTGTACTCCGACAAACTCCAGGGCATGTAGCAATTTTCTTACCCTCTTACGAATTATTAGAAGACATCATTAACGACGGATCTTGGCCTGGAAGAAGAGTAATTGTAGAAGAAAGAAATTGGACTAAATTCCAAGTTGAAAACGCTCTGAATCAACTCAAACGTTCCAGAGACGCTGGTCAACGATGTATGCTTGTAGGAGTATATAATGCAAGATTATCAGAAGGCGTTGACTATGATTCCAACATTTTAGATGCAGTAATATGTATCGGAATTCCCATGGCTAGGCCAACTGCATCAAATCAAGCACTACGTGATTATGTCTCAGAACGATTTGGAGAAAAAAATGCTTGGAAATATTCTGCTGCTCAACCTGCAATAAATTCAATTCTTCAAGCAATGGGTAGGCCAATAAGAAAAGCAGAAGATAGAGCAATCGTAGTGATACTAGATAGACGAGTAGGAGATAGAGGGTATCGAAGTTGTTTGCCAAGTAATCTAAAGATGTTTGAAAGTGTTGACTCAGGGTCTACAGAACGGCTTGTTACACGATTTTTTACCCGACATCCAAAACCTGCTAGACATAGTGAGTGACTACGAGGGTTGATGACTATGCAGTACTTGGGCAGACCAATGTCGGACATACAATGGCACTCCATTCACGTAGAGGGGAAAGATGAAAATGAAGTAATAGAGCATAGTCTAGACTCTACTGCTGCAGAACTCCATTCACATTTTATTTCTACAACAAGTTCAGATTCTCCGGCAATAAATCAACACGAACAATTCTTGCAATCAACAAGCGAAGTTGTCGTACGTTCTCGAGAAGCAGATGCACAAATTTTTGCCCAGAATCTAATGGGTGCTTCATTAGATGCAATCCCCATGAATGAGGGAGTATCCATTGCAACTCAAGGAATTCCATCTCAATTTTTTGACATAAAAGTAGGAATTCATTCTGGAATCTCATACTTAAGAATCGATAGAGAAGGCTTGGACCCTGTAGTAACTGCACTCCCAATTGGAAGAGAAATTCTCACTGCAAAACATGTCAACGGAAGGTTAGAAATTCGTTTTTCAGAATAATTACCGTGTAGGTATTTCGGCCATATTCTGAATTTCTGAAACAACATTTGACAGTGCTTGTTGGGCAGCTACTTTGTGAGAATCACCCATTTCATGAGACGAATAACGTGCCTCTTCAAAGACTTGATCAAGAGCCGCCAAAGCAGATTCACGAATAGGCAAAGCCTGTCTAATGGCCATCTCAAATTCGCGAACGGTTTCGAAATCACGTCTTAAGAATCCATTCTGCATCAATACCAAACATAGATCTTCATAACAATTGAAAATTGCTTCTCTAATTTCATCGCCAGCGGCCAAAAGTTCTGCAGTATATGTGAAAATATCTTGAATCTCTTCAATAGTACTTCTCCTTCTTCTCATTTGAATAACTGCGCCCGCAGCTGCAAGTAAAATTATTACAATAATTGCAATAGAACTTGGACTTACCACCGAATTAGACTCTACTGGTTGAACATATGTCAACTCTACAACGAGGTTTAACAAATCGCCACGATCATCAGGAGCAATCAATGAAGAAGTTGTATTTAGACGGATTTCGAAATACCCCCAATGAGCCGTATCTGAGAATGTAGGAAGAGGTTCTTGACTAACAAAGGTGTACTCAAATTCACCCGATTCATCAGTTAATTTACCGAATTGAGTAATTTCTGATGTCTGATTAAACAATAAAGCAGCCATAGACACATTCGCTAATCGGGCACCATTATCCTTTGCAAATACGGTGACAATTCCACTGAATTCTCTAGAATTAAGTCCAATTTCAACGTCATTAGGAACAAAGGAAGCAGGCACCATCAAGAAGGCATCAATACCAACTTTCTCTGCCTCGTTAAAGAATCTTGAATCATCTTTAGCCATCTTTAGAGAAAATTCAAGGTCGCCTTGCATCGGCTCACTGCCAACCAATGAAATTGTGAATTGACCAGTAGCATTGTCCCAAGAAACAACTGCATCCGATTCAACCGCGCCAGCCCAAATCAACGAAAGATCTGACCCTGTAACTGTGTTTCCTGTTCCACCTATTTCCACAATTCTACCGGTAATAACAATTGGATGAGACGAATTAGAACGAATATTATAATCTGAAACACCAAGTATCTCAATGATGACATCTGACCAAGTATATGCTGTAACATTATCTTCTGCTCCAATAAATTGTTCATTTCCATCATAGGAAACTCGGATTGTATGGAGTCCGCGTTCATAAGAAACTAATACTGGAATCTGAGTAGAAAATGCACCACTAGAATCAGTGGTTACAGTAGTAAGAATGACTCCATCTATCTCTATTGTAATAATTGCACCTTCAATAGGAATGCGAGGACTCGTATCCCCATCAACTAAAATTCCTGAAAGGTTCCAAGTCTCTCCTCTTGTTGCTACACCGCCTTCATCAACAACAAGGTTTGTTATCTCTGCATTGTGTTTAATGACGATACTGGTGTTAGATTGTCCGCCTAAATAGAATCCTTGAGGCTCAGAATATGCCACAATTTCGTGTACTCCAATAGAGAACGCTGGCCCAACAATCCAATCTAATGTCCAAGACCCATCAACATCGGTTGTCGCTGAACCGATAATACTAGTATCTACACGAACGGTAACAATATGGCCGGCGACCCAATTATCAGGAATGTTATCTCTAACTGTTCCGGAAATAGTCACAGTATCACCAACCGCCGCAGTATCAATCGCATCAACTGTAACCACTATTGGAGCATATACGTCAAAAGTTGTCGTAGCATTAGATGGGAGATACAACGGAGCTCCAGCAAATCGAACCTCAACATTTTGAGTGCCTAAAGGCATGTCACTAGGGACAGGGTACAATATCGAAACAACTCCTTCAGAATCAGAAGTTACGTTGGTTAAGAATTGACCATTCATCCATACGCTAAGTGTCATATCAGATATAGGCCGCTCTACAATATCAACAAGAACGCCTGTTAAATCAAGTAGTTCTTCACGAGTAACATCTGCTCCCCCTCCAAACAAACGAATTTCAGTTGGAACTGAAACTTCGAATCCTAATGTATTGTTTGATTGAAGATAATACTCAGGATTGAGAGAATCACCCTGCCCCATAGGATCTACCCACAGGAAACCTCCAAGGAAGAATGCTGTTGCATTGTGAGGACCAGGAGTAGTTTCCAAAGGCAAGGTGTAAGATATTGACCATTGTCCAGTAATTGGATCTGACTGAACAATGGTGCCCGCACCAGTATCTACTCCATCAATTGCGAGGTGGATAAGGCCACCCACTACATCACCGGTTTCGTTCAATAAAGAATTACCATTCTCATCGAGTAATGTACCATTTACAATGATTGTTTGTCCGGCAATCAAATCACCTTCAACCGAATCAACGGACAAAACAGTAGGTGCAAGGATAACGACTCGAGTAAATGTTGAATCGCCAAGAACACCTGTAGAACCAGGTATTCCATCATGTGTAGCATTTATCGTTAATGGACCTACATCCCAAATACCTGGAACACTAAAGTTACCTATTGCAATACCATTTTGATCAGTGAATATTTCAAATGATGTTAATCCATCAATTGAGATATTTATTGATGCATTTTCAACGGGAGCACCTGCATTATCAAGAAGTGATAAGGCAACAGTGATATTGTCACCTCTAACTGTTCTTCGATCAGGGTCTAAATCAAGAGGATCGCTGAAGTCTAGAACAGTATAACCTCGACTATCGAATACCGTTCCATTAGTTGAACCTAGGAAATAATTCACTCCAGGAGTATATGTCACATTTATTGCATGTTGGCCTCTAGGGAAATCTTGATCTAAACTAATGCTAGCTGTCCAATTGCCATCATATACAGTTCCATTAACAAATGTAAAGGAATCAGTAAATCCATCAATTGTAAATCCTAATACTGGAAGAAGATAATTTCCATTACGATCTACAATTCCTGAACCATTCTCTGACGTAAGTGTACCTGAAACATTGAATGTATCTCCTGCAACAGGATTATCCAATATAGGGTCCACAACCAAAATTGTAATTGTTCTAACTGTAACAGTACTGAAAGTACGATTAGTTCCTAACAATGTGAAATTTCCAGTATAATCTAATTGAATATCAATCATCCCCAGTGGATGAGTGCTAGGGATAGTGAAATTGAATCGTACTACACCAGTTTCGTTTGTGATTTCATCCGAAAGAACAGTTTCATGGAAGGTTCCTGAGATTGTCTGATTAGATAGAAGTCTATCTTGGTCTGACTCTTCAACTAAAGTGGCCCCAAAGTCAATATTATCTCCACGATTAACAATGACAGGGATTAATGGAGAAATCTGAGTAAATCCTGTAACACCCTTAACCAATACTTGTTGAGAAATATTACTTGGAAGATAGAATGGATTCGTATCTTCTAGGACTTGAATCAATAACGTCTTGTTTCCACTTGTAATGCCATCAAGAAGGGGATCTGTAGGAACTGTAATGTTGAAACTACCATTGACGGCAGTAGTATACGACGAAATTAAAATCTCTGAAGGATCTCCTTCAAAGAATACAGATACATCTATCGGACCACTGAAATTTCTATTTGGGTCATTAAAGTCTTCAACAGAACCAGCAACAATAAACGTGGAACCAGCAGTAATGAAAGAAGATGGAACAACTGAATCAATAACAACCGAAGTAGGAACTAATACAGTGATATTTAGATCAGTAAAATTACCTATCCATCTAGCTGAACCTGTTGACAACGGATCAGTAATATCATCTGGCATTAGAATCCTTACATCATAATATCCAGGGGCAGTACCTACTGGAATCGTTGGAGTGAAACGAGCAACTCCATCTTGATTGCCACTAGTTGCAGAAGAAAGAGTCTGATTGTTCGGTCCATCCCAATCCCAAATCATCTGAACTGCAGCGCCAGTAATATTAGATCCATCAGCAATATCAATTACAGATACATTCACTTCTAATATGTCTCCAGCAACTACGGAAGATGGAGGATCAATAGCAGTCAAAACAGATTCAGATTCTACGCCAATGAGAATACTTGCGCCTTCTTCAACCGAATAATATGCTCCACCTATAGGTGCGTTAGTATTGAAATCAGCAGAGACAATTAGATCATAAACTCCAGCCCCTACAAAAGTAGGCATTACAAAGCTAACATTGTATTGGCCAGTGGTCGTATTTACCCATCCAGACCCTAAATCAACAATTTCAGGAGCAGGGGGTTCACCCATTGGTCCTGAAGGGCCAGTACCTGGTAACTCCATAGTCAAAATAATGGATGAATTGTTATTCAAAATCAATGGAGAACCAGTCAAGTTAGAATCTCGTAATTCACCTATAACATAATTTGAATCTCCGATATGAGTCCAACTTTGTCCTAATATTGCTGAAACAGTTCCTAAACCACTAATTCTAATTGTGGTATTATTTGAAGAAGCATCATACCAAGTTGAACCCGAATAATTAACCCATAAAGGATAATCTCCTGCAGGGACAATAGGAGAAGTATACTCAAAGGTAAAACTACCATCTTCAGGATCAATAGTAGTATTTACCAAAACACCGTTTATTTCGGTCTGATAAGTACCATTGAATGGTTGCTCAGTACCGCCAGTATGGTCATACATACCGATGTTGATTAATTCCATTTGATCTCTTTGAATAGGGTCGAATAAGAAATCAAACGTTACGAAACTCTTGAGACCGAAACCTGGGGGCATGAATACTTGATCATCAGCTTCCAATGTTGAAGAATCAAATGTGAATCTAACATCAATAAAACCAGGAGGCAAAGGCAACATAGATGGATCCATAAACCATGAGATTGAGAAATTACCAGGGTTTCCACTCCATGTTGTGGAATTCAAAACCCAAGATGTAATATCAGTATAAGGTGCACCTGAACCATTTACACGCATCTGTAGATAGAGAGTCCCTTCCATTGGCACAGGGTTAAGACCGCGACTAAGTACAGTCCCATTCATGAAAATTAAATCATTAATTTCCAGAAGCGAATTATTAGACGATGGCCCTTCAAGAATTATATCCAGATTAGGAGCAGGAGTGATATTCATTGTTAAATTCTGAGATAAAGGACGTAGATGATATAGTGGCGACGAACCATTCTGCAAATCTTCCTCATGCCAACCAGGGAATTCAATTGTTGCATTGTTAAGTCCTTGGGATTCGTTCTCATCTAAGAAGACAACAATTTCAAAGAAACCAGTAGGTCCGATGGAAGTAGTATAACTCTGCGCACCAAATAAAGAAGAAGTAAAATTAAACCAAACAAAACTAAAGCCATCAGGATTAGAATCCCCATCTAAATCCCAATCATCTAACAAAGTAACATCTGTTTGAGGGATATTTTCAATCTGCAATCTACCAGACAAAGTAGTATTCGAACCTGCTCCGAATACTGGCTCATTTACTGGAAGAGGATCTTCAATAGTTATATTCACATCATCTGTTACATTGACGATATAATTGTCAAATAGGCCATTAGAACCAACATATCCACTAGGAACTGTTTCAACTACTAATGCCCCAAATCCTGGAGGAATATATTCTGAAGGATTTCCCTTCAAAGAAAAGGTCCCATTTGCTGCTGTAATGGCAGAACCGATTAGGCGTGATGGTTGTGCTGCAGAGCCAGGAACTGAACCTGCCGCCGCAAGTGGGACTAAATACAAATCAAGAACTATTCCCTCAACTGCTGTTTGATTGGATGAATATACTAGGGTACCATTGAGATATGTCTGTCCAGAATTACCATCTCTATCAATGAAAAATGGACCCCATTCTGCATTCAATATTTCAACATCTTCATCGGGGGGGCATGCATTGAAAGGAACCCATCCCATCTCTGCATTGCCTAAAGCAGAATTTGTTTGCATATGGACTTCTACCCACGTACCATAATTCAGACCAAGGACCTCATAACCTGTACCATGCCAATTACCGTCAACATATCCTGAAACCTTACGCGCGGGCAAACCTGCAAGTCTAGCCATAGTGGTTAGAACTGTAGTCCAATCATCACAAGTTCCTTCTTTAGAATCAATAAGAATAAATTGAACGAAATCAGGCCCACCTCCTTGTGGATATCCGCTACCATCATAATTTAATCGAGGAGTAAATGTTGCATTTCCATTCTCAATAAAATCTGCTAATGCTTCCATCTTTTCCCATGCAGACAAGGCACCCGAAGATGAAATCACAGATTGAGTAATATTGTTTACCTCAGATTCAGGTAACGAATTATCTGTGAAATATGAAGGTAAATCAAGGGCATAACTGCTACCAGAATAGGCAGTACTATTGGATCTTACAGAGTCTGAAAACCAAATTTCTGGGGCATCAGCTATCAAGAAATCTAAGTTTATGTCAGTTAGAGGAACGTCATGAGTATAATTTGTATGATTCAAACCAGCCGTTGGATCTGCCCATCCATTATACTGAGTTGTACTCCAATGATGTGGAACGTTAGAACCAGGTTGCAACATAAATGGGAAAGTATATTCCCAACTAGTGGTATTGTTATGGAAATTCGTAGATGCAATCCAATTATTATCTGCGAATCCAGGTGACATTGAATTTAGAACTACTAGAGAAGAATTGACCCCATAATCTACACCAGTATAACTATCATAAGTATAAGTCCTCCAATAATGTACTAGAGCAGGGTCAACATTTAGAGAGGTATTGTTTGCCCAGAAAATAACCTGATTTTCAATAATATCATCAGTTGGATCAAATGGATCTTGGCCCGAACCAGCACAATTAGTTGGCCAAAAGGCAGGAGGACATTCTTGATAATCTGTCATTCCACCTCCATCTGTATCGGGGTCTAACCAATTTGTGCCAGTATTATTTTCAATCGCATCAGGAATCCCATCTCCATCAGTATCTGCTGGATTTAAGTCATCAGAAGGATTATTCTGAGGATTGGTACCATCAAGGTATTCTTGCCCATCCCAGACACCTCCAACATCGGTATCAACAGCTTCATAATCAGTGATGAAAGTATCAGAAGAACCATTTCCGCCCATACCTGGAACATAGAATAATGGACAACCAGTATTATTCTCAAAGTAATCATTCAATGAGTCCCCGTCAGTGTCTCGATTATTATCACAAGGCTCTAATGGATCTGTTCCATTCAATATCTCATCTAAGTCATTCACTGTATCATTATCTGAATCAACATCAAAAGGATCAGATTGAAAACCCCAAAAACCAAAATTTTCTTCCCAATCAGAAATTCCATCTTCATCATGATCATAATAATCATCATCACACCAAGGATCATTACTACTTGGTTGTATATTTGCATCCCAACACCAAGAACCATTCTTGTGTATCACGGTAGAAGTTGTAGCTGGAGGACTTACGCTTACCCCAATTAACCTATGCGGGGAGGATAAAACATCTGCTTGTTGGAAAGTAAATGGCACCAGAGAACCATTGGATAAATTGTAATATCCAATTCTACCGGGAGAAGTTGGGCGCCAATCGAAGAAATCAGGGCCAAAACCAGACGCGTTTGCAATGAAGAGAACTTGATTGCTTGCATCATATGAAGAAAATGTTGTAACGAAATCTACTGTAGAAAGACAGGGGTCAGTATTGAAACCAGTAGTTCGTTCTAATCCATCAATCACTCCTCCAAAATCTGTATCGGCAACATTCCAACCTGTACAAGTTAGATTTTCTTCCCAATTTTCAATGCCATCATTGTCGAAATCACCTGAATCTTCGGCACGTGTCGGGTCAGTCTCATTACCTCCATCAATAATTCCATTACCATTGATATCCTCTTCGCCATCATCAAATGGGTCATCGTCAGTATTGTTATCTCTAGGATCAGAAGCTTGAGCTGGTGACCCGTACTGTCCATTTACTTCATTACCATCCGAAATTCCATCTCCATCTGTATCTGAATCTGTAGGATCTGTGAGTAAGGTCAATGCTTCGTAACTATCATTCAAGCCATCTCCATCTGTATCTGAACGTTGAGGGTTTGTCGATGTAACACCATCAACTTCTGCTGTTAATGTTGCACATCCATTAGGGCCAATTCCTAATACAGGATTACAGGGGGATTCCGTCTCGGTTCTCTGCTGATTAGGTGCACCAGGCATGAAATAAGGCGTACCAGAATTCTGAGTTGTCCAAGATGGATTTACGTATTCTTTCAGATTTACTAATCCATCTCCATCTGGGTCTCCTCCAGGGCCATCGGAACCTGTTCGTACGGTTGGATCTAAACCATTGGAGACTTCCCAACCATCATTCATTCCATCATTATCAGTATCATAACCATCAGGATCTTCATCAATATCTCCATCACCATCATCGTCATCAGAGGAGCAATCTGCATCCCCATCATTATCAGGATCAGCAGAATCTACTAGTCCATCGCGATCGTTATCCATTCCATCGGTACAAATATTCCCCATTGGATCTTCATCTGCACCATCTGAACCGGTTCCTTGATTTGCCTGCATTGCAGATTCTTCATCCCAATTTCGAGTAGGGACTGTACCATTCCACCAAACTCCATTATCAAGAACATTAGGAGTATTTGGGTTATCCCAATTAGAAGGCATTCCATATTGATACTCGTCCTTGTTGGACAAACTATCTCCATCAGGATCACCAAGTGAACCATTGACAGTAAGACTGGAAGCATCTAAGGGATTCAAACCATGAAACCATTCCCAACCATCAGGAAGTTCGTCATTGTCACTATCCCAATCTTGTGGCTGTGTATTCAATAAGAATTCCAAACCATATGTTAGGCCATCACCATCAGCATCCGAGGACGCATATGCTTCCCATGCTGCGAATTCAAGTGCAGCCAAACTAGCGAAAACCATCAGCATTGTTAACAGAACTGCCCTACACCTGTTTCGTACTCCAGTGTGGCGAAAGTGGGGGAAAGGCTCCGTCAACATACGTTCAACCATGCCGTAGGGCATCTTGTAGGGTCTTAAGGGAAATGGAGCGGTGTTCGTACGCAAAGGTAGTTGTAAGATATCAGTCAATTAATTCGATATCTAAATCAAACTCATCTTCTTCTGCTTCAACAATTGTAGGAGGTAAATCATCAAGATCTTCTAGTTCAAATTCATCTTCCTCATCAAATTCATCCTCAAACTCATCAACCCATCGCCTTCGATTTCTTCGATTTTGAACACCAAGTACTACAATCAATAAGGTTACAACAGCTGAAATCAAAGTGACAGGACTTGGATTCAAAACTTCATTTGTAATCCTCAGTACTATATCTTGAATCTCGACATTCATGACCAAATTTAGTTCGGCCCTTGCATTTTCATATTCTTCTCCGCCCTCATCGGCAAATGTCTTAGGAGAAGCAGAAACAGAAAATGACACTGATTCACCCTGTCTAGCATCTTGAGGGGCATTAATCACTACAACAAAAGAGATGTCAGAATAAGGAGGAACCATGACTAAATCTCCTCCTCCGCCACCTATTTCTGCATCCCAACCATCACAAGAAGTTGCAGAATCGGAACATTCGATATCAATTTCAACGATTAACTCTTGGTTTCCTTTATTCTTCACACGCATCTGTAATGAGCGCTCCTCATTAGGTTGAATCCCAGGATTATTTGAAACTTGAACAACTTCTAGAGAAATAGAACCAGGTCCAATTTCAACGATAAAGGGCATATCAAAATAACGAGCATCAGAATCAGTTGAATCTTCCATTATCCTCAGATACAATGTATGTGACCCCATCTCCACCTCATCTGGAGGGTCTATTGAAAGATGAACCTCCTCACTTTGTTGTGGTGCTAATTGAAGCATTGGAACACTATCCCCAGAATTATCTGTTATTCTGAAAACCCACTGAGAATACATCTCATCAACATCTAGATTTCTTTGGAGATCTGCTGGGTCCATTAGTCTCCAAGGAGTACTTGTAGAACCGTCTTGCAAACTATTTGTGACAATTAATCGCATTGACATACCATTCTGAGTGCACGCTGTTTGATTTACAGTTCCTAAAGGTGCACCGTCGCAATCGAAAATAGGTGTTGCCTGAATCCCAAATGTCCGTTGAATTGTAAACTGGACCGTGGACTTCTTTGTCGAATTACCCTCACTAGTTACTTCAAGATGAATTAATCCCAAATCAGAATCAGAACGATCATCAGAAGGTTTTACTCTAATCTGAAGAACCTGAGTAGAATGTCTTCCCAGTAACGCAGTATGGAAAGTCCCATCTCCTTCATCTTCTAAAATACGGATACCAGTATCATTATCGAACACTTGAATGATTGATTTTGAACGTTCTAATACGTCCACCCTAAATTCATCTGTATCAAATCCATTATTCCAGATTTCCATAATGAATGTAGTAAATACTCCATCTTCTACAAATCTAGGAATTGTAGAATCAAATGAATCTGGACGAGAACTATTGTCATATTGTACAGTCTGATTATTATCCCACATACTTACCATTGGTGGAGCATAGACATCTGATTTCTCTAAGTCGAGATACAATGCCTCCTGACTTACAATCTCTGGTTGCCCATCAACCATGGCTTCTGCGACTGCTCTAATATGCAATTGAGTGGGAGAATTTGCTAAATCCTGAGGAGCCTGAAGAGTAAGAATTGGATTTACGATTGAACCCCCCTCATTGAGATTATATCCAGCAGGAGCATCAAAAGAGACATTCCAATTAGAATTGAAACTTGTAACTAAACTTAAGCTAACAGACATCTGATCATTTGTGCCTCTATGCATTAATTGAAGCGGGATAGATGTAACCTGAGAAGGAGCGATATATTCTGTAGCACGACTCTCTCCATGCCTTAATGCAACACCGTATTTATTCATGATAATATTCTCATGTTCAATCACAATTGTATTGCCTCCAATATCTGAAATTTCCAAGGATACTTGATACTCCCCATCTTCAAGCCCTCCAGGGTATTCCCAATCATAGGTTCCAGAGATAGACCATGAAGTATCTTCAACCCCATCTAGGGAGCCAGTAATTGGTTCATCTACAGGCAAACTTCCACTAGGGTTTAGGACAGTTAATCTAACAGAGTTGATATCAAAACGGCCAAATGCACTCTTCACCTCAAACCTAAATTGCATAGTTCGTTCAGAAATTATATCATTAGGATACCAATCAAGTTGGGCGCCATCTATCATTTCTGCACCATCCTTCTGAACAAGTAAAATACTATTCGACAGGGCGTTTGATTTTATTTCAATCATAGTGAATTGATCCGCACCGCCATCAATTGCTCCAAAATACAATGTAGCCGAACACTCAGAACCTCCGAACTGTCTGGCTTCTGTATCAGGACCTCCAGGAGGATCTGTACCTCCTCCTGAAGATTCGCATCCACTCATATCTGCACTGACACGAATTGTCAACTGGTTATCTTGCAAAACGGTAAAACCTACTGATATAGGGACCTCAATTGTTGCTTCTCTACTGCCACAATTACTTCCGAATGCATTTTGCTGACAAGCATCAAATTCTTCATCTGCTTCAGAAACAATTTGTCCGTCATTCAAAATCTGAACTGTAAAGGTAGCAGTTGCAGAATCGGTTCCTGCAACCGCCTTATACCACATAGTGAATTCAATATCGCCAGAATATCCTTCAATATACAAATCTGAAAGCATTCTAGGGGATTTGAATTCAGCTGTATCTTCTGATACAACTATCTCTTTTTGAGAGCCAGTGGGTTCCTCAGTAGTAAGGAAACCATCTCCTCCAGCGGAATCATTCTTTTCGGCAACAAATATTTCATAATCATACAGTTGTTCATTACTGTAAGAAATTTCTTGCTCTTCAATAAGATGAACGGGTGAAGAAACAGTAGCGGCAAAGGAACTAAACAAGAATACCAAGGCCAACAAAGTCGCTCGCAGGAATGGGCGTCGGGAGGTATAATGCACGCTCATCATGTGTACCGTGGCACCTCGACCGTTAAACGGTTTGCGCGCAACTGTGCTGAATATGCAGTTCTAAGAAAGCGGTTCGTTCATCAGTAGGAAGGGATTCGGAGAGGTGCGGAGGTAGCCGAGCCTGGTCAAAGGCGCTGGAGTTAAGTTCCAGTACGTAACGTTTCGTGGGTTCAAATCCCACCCTCCGCACTTACTCTTCTTCAAGATATGAAGAGAAAGGA
>PAOZ01000013.1 GCA_002708695.1 Methanobacteriota archaeon
TTAGTAATTATGTATTATATTTCTTTACGCGCTGCTAGGTTAATGGCTAGGATTAATCAACATTCAACAAATGATGACGATACTGATGCACAAGTCATGTATGCATTAGTTAATGCGGGATTGCAAACTCCAAATAATGGAGATATCTTTTTCGGTATTAATCCAAGGAACGACATCCCAAGATGGAAAATTCTTCTTGCTGCTATATTTTTTAAAACCAAAGTTTCAGTTTCTAGGACATTAATCAAAATGTTATGGAGACGTTTTGCATTGAGAGTATTTGGTAGAACTTTATCTAGAGGTGCTCTAGAATTGGCCTCTTTACCTGTTTTTGCATTTTGGAATATGTGGGTAATTAGAAAAACAATATCTGAATTACGTTTTCGTAGTGAAATTCCTTTGAGAGAGAACGATATTGTTGAATTTATTCTTGGAGATTTGTCTCAAGATATTGAAGCCCGCCATCTTGCACTAGAAATGATGGCAGAGCATATTTACGGAGCAGGAGATGTACATCCGAACATCGAAAGAATATTTCGAAAAATTAACCAAATGCTTCCTTCTAATGATTGGAAAGTAGATGCAGTTCCTCGATTAAGAGAAAGAGACCTCAATGTTTTAACAGATGAATATGTCAAGGTTTGTCAAAGATCTTTAGCGATATCAATGGCTATGGATCCTAGATCTAGAAAAAATCACAGACGCCTTTTTGCTAAGTTAGAAAAAAGGTTGCAAACTCCTAAAGCATGGAAAATTTCATCCCTTCAAAAATGCATAATTTCTGGAAAATCACTTTCCTAAAATTTCATTCTTTATGTGAATTATTTTCCGAACTAATATCATTGTTCTATATATGGAGATGCGTCATATGTTAGATGTTAGGTAGAATAGAGTCTTCACTAATCATTCCATTCTGTCCATTCGCCATCAGTCATCTGTACCCACCATTGTCCATTTTGGTCTTCCCAGTAACTGTATCCATCCCCCCCAGTTGTAATTTCGTCAGTAGGGGGTGCCCAATCTGCGGGAGTCATTTTACTCAAGATAGATTCAAATTCTTCTTCTTCAGTAATTTCTTCTTCTGAAATAACCTCCTCTTCAATTTCAGGCTCCGGTTTAGGTTTAGACTTTGGAGGGGTCCTCTGTGGTGGTCCTTTTTCTCTAGATTTTTTAGGAGGTCCTTTGGTTTTCTCAGGAGTCACTGAGCCGCTTATTTCTGCTTGTTTTTCTTTTAATTCGTCCATCATTAGTTCATATCTCTGCGAAGAAATTTTCTCTCTTTTCATCGCACGACGAATATTTTTCTTTGCTTTATCAAGATCTTCTAAATCAACAGCAGTCATGATATTTCGTTCTAAACCTCTGAGGAATGCGCTCTTTCTAGCTCGAATTAATACTGTTCCAGTAATACTCACAAATGCGAATAGAATTGTAAAAACAAGTCCTATTGCGTCTAAATCGCCTGCAGCTAGTTGTTCGACAAATGTTTCTTCTTCATTATTTTGATTTAACAAATCAAGTAGTAATTGTTCATCAGCAATTCCTGAACCTTCATCACCAGGAGATTCTGCACCATCTACACACCCGTCTTGATTTTGGTCATTTGGACCAGGTAGTCCATTTGCAGTTACTGATTCCCAATTGGTATATCCTAGTGGACATAAATCCAATGTATCTTTCATTCCATCGTTGTCATCGTCATCATCTTCAGATGTACCGTCTCTGCATCCGTCTCCATCATGATCAGTGGCAGGTGGTTGTATTCTAGAAACCCAATTTTTTGAACCAGTAGAACAATCATCTTCGGTGTCTTTGACTCCATCATTATCATCATCATCGTCTTCTAATTCATCGTGACATCCGTCTCTGTCGTAATCCAATTCTCTATCAGTAGAATTCCATCCAATTTCTCCTGTTGGGGAAGAGCATTGATCTTCACTATCGGTCAATCCATCATTATCATCGTCTAAATCTTCATCTGAATTATCTAAACATCCATCTGAATCGTAATCTTGAGCAGTTGTTGATGTCCAGTCTAGTACTCCTGTGGGGCACATATCTATGTCGTCAAATACGCCATCATTGTCGGAATCATTGTCACAGACATCTCCTATTCCATCACTATCGTAATCCGATTGTTCAGGGTTAGCAATTCCGACACAATTGTCGATTATATTCGGGTTAGATCCATTGATATTATCTCCGTATCCATCTCCATCTTGATCTTCCCATTGAGATTCGTCGAATGGAAATGCATCGTTCTCCCCTGACCACCCGTCACTATCAAAGTCTGAACATCCCAGCACATCAAGATAAGAAGTACCAGGGATTGTAGGGCATCCATCTGGATTCACCCCGTCAGGGTTATCTCCGTAACCGTCATTATCCCAATCATTCCATTGTGTATCTTCATCAGGTAGTTCATCAATTGAATCTGCATATCCATCTCCATCGGAATCAACACAACCAAGAGTTCCACCTAATGTTGAATTTCCAAAAGTTTGGATACAATCATCTGCGTTAGTGCCATCAGGATGATCTCCAAAACCATCACCGTCCGTATCGTTCCATTGAGTTGAATCATTTGGAAATGCATCCATATCGTCAGGCCAATTATCACCGTCAATATCTGGGCAACCAAGGTTTCCTTCCATAGTGGATTGACCTGCATCGTCTGGACATGCATCTGGCCCTTCTCCTTCTGGATTATCGCCAAAACCATCTCCATCTCTATCTGCCCATTGTGTTGAGTTCAACGGGAACAAATCATCTTCATTTGCCCAGCCATCGCCATCGGTGTCAATACATCCAAATCGTCCATTTTGATTTGAACTTCCAGGGATAGTAGGGCAATCATCATATTTCTCTCCTTCCGGATTATTGTCTCCGTACGAATCGCCATCCATATCTTCCCATTGTTCAGGGTCATTTGGTGAGCCATCGCCGCTTTGATTTACAAACAAGCCAGTAGTTGGATCTATATCGTAATAGTGATTGTCCCCATATCCATCTCCATCTGTATCAACCCATTGTAAAGGATCTATAGGCATAAAATCTCCAATGTCTGAGTATCCATCTCCATCTGAATCTAAACATCCTATCCTATCTTGAGTAGAATTACCCCATTCTAATGGACAATCATCATCGATGTCTAATGCTCCATCTCCATCGTCATCATTGTCTTCGTCAATATCTCTACACCCATCTCCGTCAACGTCGGTACTCAAGTTACTAATCCATCCAGAAATTCCTGAAGGACAATTATCTGAAGCATAGTATATTCCATCTCGATCTTCATCTTGAATTACTCTAAGAACTATAGTTGCATTTCCTGCCCGATGATTATTCGGTAATCCATCAATGTATGATTGACAGTTATCGTCTTGACCGATACAAGATGGGGTACTCCCAACTATATCTCCCCTATCTGAGATTGCTAAGTCGGTAAATGCAGAATATGCGGCAGAATAATTTGCAATCATTAGCCAACCATCATCAGAGGAATGATTTAATTTAACTAAAATTGCATTTTGTGTGCTGCCGGTAATTGGGGCGGTCATTCCATCAAATTCTGCATCACAAGGAGCAACTTCGAAGCAAGCACTTGCCCCAAGAACAATTTCTCCTTTAGGGCCAATTGCAGTACTGTGGATATATTCATCCCCAGTACCTGTTGACGTCCAAGCTCCTTCCCATGTTAACGAAGAATGATTGTATATGGCCCAATATCCATCTGATCGCCCCGAATTAGTCAATGAAAAGGTGCCTATATTCAATATAGAAGAATGATAATTGCCAGCAATCAATACTCTATGGTCGTCAACTTTGTTCATTGATTGCCTGTATAAGGAGGCAGTACCGGCAAGAACTTCGTACCAATCCAATTCTCCGCTTGAATCGATTCCGGCTAAGAATACTTTATGCCCAGTCAAATTTGTTGTTCCATCAAAACTGAATACACATCCGCCTCCTTGTCCTTCGCAAACAGTTCCCGAAATAACTACTCCATCGTTTGTTGCAACCATGCCCCTTTGTCTAACAGGGTGGAATCCTCCTGCACCTCCTCCTTGGGTGAAAATCCCTCCATCATTGGCACCGCTTCCCATTGATTTTGCCCATTGTGTGTTTCCAGAAGAATCCAATTTGACCAACAAAATTTCAGGTCCACCTATTGAGGTATTGCTCCCTGACAATCCATCAACTTCTATTGAACAGCCGCTACTAGATGTATTACAATATGTGGAAATAGCGTATATGTCTCCATTTGGAGCTTCTGCTAATTCTGTAACAAGATCCCAGCCCCCCTGCGAACCAAGTGCAACTCCCCATATCCACGTACCGTTCGCATCCATTCGAAGTATGAATCCATCATCATAATATGGGGGTTCAATAGAAACTCCATCCTTGGAAAGATTACAGTTAATGCTTCCCCAACAGAATGAGCCTCCGATTAACCAATCACCATTTGATAATTGCAATGTGACATCAATCCGATCTCCATAGCCTGAGCCATTGATAATCGAATATCCTGGTGCCATTGGTTCCAAAGTTCCATTTAGTCCAATAAATGTACTATACAGTGGTGAGAAGTAAGAAAAATTATCATTTGCTCCGCTAGGGTCAATGAAACATTCTGGCTGACCAGCAGCACCCCATTGGTTCGGTTGTAAGCCTGCACATGCCCATCCACTAACCAATGCTCGATCATCATCTGCTCCAAATGATAATGCATTGACTGTGGTCGCGTAAATATTTGAGTCAATAACAGTGGTGATAAATGAACGAGGATTTTGTACAATCGACGTTTCATATGCTATTTCTTCAGTTTGTAACTCTTGATTTAATGTAGAATCGCCAAATTGAATCAGGCTAATTGAAAGAAGCACTGCAATCATCAATGCTCGTCTCATGATATGCGGGGAGATTTCTGACTACATGAACGATTGTACGAATAATGTGTTTCCAGACCATTTGTTTGATATGTTGGCAATTTCCATCCGTTGTTGATGGGCCGGTTAGTTCTCCCTTCATTTCGGTTCGTCCCGGTTTTCCTTGCTATTTTGATGATAATGGGGCCATTGTCTGGAATGATTGGCAATCATAATGATTTTACAGAATTATCAAGTGAACAAAAAAAAGCAAGTCCTCCCGGCGTAGGGACTTCAAATGCTACAATTCTTACAACTACCTACCTCAACGGTAATCATGCCTACGATCATCTAATTGTAGGATGTAATCATTCTGGCACATCTTGTGGTTCAATAATTTCTAATGGCACTCTTGTTTTGACTGTCAATTCATTAATTGTAGATAGTGGCGCATCAATAATTTCTACTGCTCTTTCAAACATGAGTCAAGGTTTAGGGACGTCGGTTCAACTTACCTCTAGTTGGCAAGGAAATGGAGCAGGTGGAGCTGGTCATTATGGTTCAGGGGGTTCGGGGGGAGGAGTTTCTTCTTCGAATGGCGGTTCTTCTTATGGATCGGGGCATGAAACTGGATCACATGGTGGCTCAATCTCGGATTCAAACGGTAATTTAGTATCCAGTGGAGGAATTGGAGGAGGGTATATTGTAATTTCTGCTGATTCAATTGAGATAAACGGAACAGTTTCTGCATCTGGAAATGATGGAGACCCAGGATACCGATACAACAACGGTTCAGGTGCTGGAGGACCGGGTTCTGGCGGAGGTTCAGGTGGTACAGTTGAGATGTGGGCTAATGAAGTTACAATTAGTGGTCAAGTAATTGCAGAAGGTGGTGATGGAGGCGATGGAGAAGATGGCGACTGTCTCCCTGGCTCTGCTTGTTTGTTCATGTATGATGGAGGAGATGGGGGCGGTGGAGGCTCTGGTGGAATAATTTCAGTTAGAGCAAATAGCAGCAGTAATCTGAATATTTCATCTAATGCAGTTATCTCTGCTTCTGATGGTTTAGGGGGTAGTGCTGGTGCACCTTATGGCACTGGAGCTGCTGGTCTCAGTGGTACCAATGGAAGTATAGGTTCGTCAATTACTGGTACTTGGGCCGGATGGTCTAGCGGAAGTGGGGGGGGAAGCGGCCCTGCATCATCTTCCACACCCGATGCATATGAGCCCAATGATAGTCAATCAAATGCTACATGGGGCAATGCATCAGTGAGTACATCTACTGGACAAAATTCTACTTCTTGGTCTGGATTAACTATCCATAGTACTACAGACACAGATTGGTTTTGTTTTTGGATCAATCAGACAGCACAATTTTGGTTTAATATCACATTCATTGATGCTAATGGAGATATTGATCTAAGATTGTATGATTCAACTGGTAGTCTGCTTTCTTCTTCTGCTGGCGTTTCTAATTCTGAATCAGTAACTCGTTCTGTTTCTACTTCTGCATTTTATTGTGCTCAAGTTTACGGGTTTGCTGGTGCAATAAATTACTATAATGCTACATTGGAGGTGGAATCAGTAATTCCGATTGTTCAGAATGATGCAGGTTCAGGTCAAGATGCAGGTCAGACAATTGCATCAGCATTGCCAATAAGTGGGCCCAATAATGTCACATATGGAGGATATCTCGATGAGATAGCGGATACCGATGATTATTATTCGATATATGTTCCATTTAATTCAACAATCAGTGCTACTATGACTCATGCTGCGGGTTTGGATTTTGATTTACGTCTGTATAACCCAAGTGGGACCTTGATTTCTACAGCTTCGACTGGTAGTGTTCCTGAGAATGTTACTAGTATAGGACAAACCTCTTTACCTGGTGGAAATTATTCCCTTCAGGTTGATGTATGGCCGACTTCCTTTATTACAAACACGGGAAATTATTCCTTTAGTTATTGGATATCAGGTATTACCTCTATGCCCCCAGCACCAGGCAATATCTCTGCAAATCTATCCAGTAATTTGACGTATGGTGAATTAGATTTGGATAACCTTAGTACAAATTCATCGTATACATATTATCTGGAAATTGCTGCCTTGGAGTATCATAGTTCAAACAATACCTATACTACTCTCGCATCTTCTAGATCCATTCTCAATGTTACTCAAAGTAATTTTACAATTCCAGTTTCCAATATTGGGACAAATTTCAGTTTCCCAGCACGAGCCGGAACATGGTGTTTGTATGGTGGCCTTTCACAGCCAGCGGCCGGTTCTACAACTTCTGGTTTCATTTTAATCAATGAATCATATGATTGTATTGAAGTTAATTTGTTGGATTTTGTTGTGCTAAATGAGACCGCAGGACTAGTTTTAGGCTCAAACCTTACAGCTGGAGACTCATATCGATTTAATTGGACCATGATTGATATGAACAATTATTCTACTCTTCAAAGTGGGAATATCTCCTTTAATCCATCTATTTCTATCAAGGTATCATACATTTCATGGAATCCTCCTAATTCAGGAGCGGATCGATGTATTCTGGTTTATCTTGAGAATTCATCAACAAATGCAATACTTGATTCTGCATCTGATTGTTTTACACCTGAATGGCCAAGAGTGAATATGACGAATGTTACTTATGACCGGAATTCTACAACGAACGAAGTTAGATTTGAGTTAACCGATCTCAACGTGGGAGAATCATATCAGTGGTCAGGTAGACTAGAGTCATGGGGAAATGGGACATTTACTAATGTTACTTCATTGAATAATCAGACAATCTATGCAACAAATTCCAATATGGGCGGCTTGGTATGGAATTATACTACTCCTAGTACCAGTGCTTTTTACTGTGCATACATTACTTTGACCAATTCTAGTAATCCATTTTTGGATGAGGATGGAAGTTGCTTCCTACTATATTTCGATGATGATTGGGATGGAGTCTGGAATGAGGATGATTTGTGTCCTAATACCACGGCTAATGCTACAGTAGATATTGACGGATGTGATGCAACTCAACGGGATTCAGATGGTGATGGATATGTCGATGCTTCGGATGCTTTCCCGTTCGATGGCTCTCAATGGTCTGATGGCGATGGAGATGGATACGGAGATAACCCTAGTGGAAATAATTCGGATGCTTTCCCAACAGATAGTTCTCAGTGGTCAGATGGTGATGGAGATGGTTATGGAGATAATCCCAATGGAAACAACTCTGATGCTTTCCCAACAGATCCCAATGAATGGATGGATTCTGATGGAGATGGTTACGGAGATAATGGTGATTTCATGCCCAACGATCCTTCTCAATGGTTAGATTCAGATGGAGATGGTTACGGAGATAATTCATCTGGAACTAATGGCGATGCTTTCCCTCAAGATTCAACTCAATGGTCTGACCAAGACGGAGATGGTTATGGCGATAATCCGCAGGGTAATACTCCCGATCAATTCCCTAGCGACCCGAATGAGTGGATCGATACGGATGGAGATGGTTATGGAGATAATGGAGATTTCATGCCCAATGATCCATCTCAATGGATAGATTCAGACGGAGATGGTTACGGAGATAATCAGTCTGGAACTAGTCCCGATGCCTTCCCTAATGATGGCACTCAATGGGTAGATTCAGATGGAGATGGTTATGGAGACAATCCTCAAGGAAATTTAGCCGATGCATTCACTAATGATTCTACTCAGTGGTCAGATGTCGATGGTGATGGATATGGTGATAATCAATCAGGAAATTCTCCAGATTCTTGTCCAAATACTCCTGTAAATGCTCGCCCTGTTGATTCAAATGGGTGTCATGAATCAGAACTTGATACTGATGAAGATGGAGTAACTGATGATATTGACCTATGCCCTCAAACCCCTAATTCTGAATCAGCTGATTCGAATGGATGTTCTGCTTCTCAGAGAGATACAGATAATGATGGTGTTACAGACGATACAGATGATTGCCCTCAAACTCCATCTGGTGAGTTAGTTAATCCAGTCGGATGTGGAGAGAGTCAACTTGATGATGATTTTGATGGAGTGATGAATGATCGCGATAATTGTCCATCAACTGATTTTGGCCTATTAGTTGACTCATATGGTTGCGCAACGAATCAACTGGATACCGATGGGGATGGAGTTACGGACGATATTGATACTTGTATGTCTACAATCGCATCATACACTGTCGATGAACAAGGATGTGCAGATTATCAGAAAGATTCTGATGGAGATTTAGTAATGGATGATAAGGACCAATGCCCCAATACTCCTAATGGTGAATCAGTTGATGTGAATGGTTGTGGAGATACACAGAAAGATAGTGATAATGATTCTGTTAAAGATGCTGTAGATTCCTGTGCTGGAACTCCAGGAATTGAGGTTGCAGATGCTGAAGGGTGTTCTCCTTCTCAGAAAGATTCTGATGATGACGGAATTAACAATGCAATCGATGAATGTCCTCAAACTACTACTGGTTCTTCTGTGAATAATGTTGGTTGTGCAGATTATGAAAGAGATAGTGATGGCGATGGAGTATTGGATGTTGATGATTTCGCCTGCCCCTCCACTCCAATCAATGAGATTGCTGATCTAATTGGTTGTGGCCCATCAGAGAGAGATACTGATGGAGATTTGATTGTGGACGCTTTAGATAATTGCCCTAACACAAATCTCGGAGCAACAGTGGATTCTGATGGCTGTTCAGTTAGTCAAAGAGATACAGACGGCGATGGTGTCAAAGATGATCAAGATTTATTCCCTGAGAATCCAGATGAACAATTTGACAGAGATGGCGATGGAGTTGGCGATAATGCTGACGCTTATCCCGATGACCCTGAAGCATCATTGGATGGTGAATTAGATACTCCATTTGGGTTGATTGCAATAATTGTTGTAGTAACTATTCTTGCTTTAGGTGGGGGGGCTCTTTTATTCCTCAGAACTGGAGATGAATCTGAAGGGATAGAAATTCTTGCAGCTAGTGGCCAAACACAATTTGAGCAAACCATGGAAGTTACAACACCTCAAGTAACTCAGACTCAACCCGAACAGTTTGTCGATGAACAAGGAAATCATTGGATTAGACAGCCTGATGGTACCATGCTTTGGTGGAATGGAACCGATTGGCAACAAGTGGATTCCTAATTGGTAATTGCTTTGAACGGGGTGTTGTATCATCCCTAATATGAGCGCCTCACGAGAGACGGTAAATCGAGTATTGAGTGCAGTAGATAGTAGTGGAATCCATTACGGCTCTGGTTTCCCAATGATTGCAAGTGAGAATGTAATTTCTCCAATGGTCCGTCAAGCCTGCGATAGTGATTTGCATGGTCGTTATGCAGAAGGTCTTCCAGGTAAGCGATATTATCAGGGGTGCGATGATTTTGATACAATTGAATCAATTGGCATTGATCTTGCCAAGAAAGTTTTTGATGCTTCATTTGTTAATATTCAACCTACTTCTGGAACGGTGTCGAATATTGCTGCACTGAAGGCTTTGGTTAAACCTGGAGATAGTATCACTGCGGTTTCAACTGCAGACGGTGGTCATATTTCCCATGCTCAGATGGGTGCCGTTGGTCTCCGAGGTCTTGATTTGCACACATATCCTTGGGATGCTGATCGAATGGAACCAGATATTGATGCAGCAGCGGCTATGATTAGAGAAGTTAAACCAAAAATGGCATTGTTTGGGGCATCTGTATTTCTGTTCCCAACTCCTTTGCAGGAACTTGCAGATACAGCACACGAAGTTGGTGCAAAAGTGATGTATGATGGTGCACATGTATTGGGATTGATTGCAGGTGGTGTCTTCCAAGATCCTCTGAGAGAGGGCGCAGATGTGATGACTGGTTCTTCTCACAAGACTTTTCCTGGTCCTCAAGGCGGTTTTCTAATTTCTAGTAGTGAAGATGAGAAGTTTCAGAAGAAATTGAATAATGCTGTATTTCCAGGTACAAATTCATCCTATCATCTCCATCATGTGGCTGGAAAAGTTGTGGCTTTGGCTGAATTCGAAGAATTTGGAACTAAATATGCTCAAGACATAGTTGAAAATGCAAAAATTCTAGCAAGTTCTTTAGCTTCCGAAGGTTTTGATGTCTTAGCAGAAGATCGAGGTTATACTTCGAGTCATCAAGTTCTAACTCGACATGGAGGCATTGATTCAGGAGCCGGTCGAAAGGCTGCTGCAATTCTTGAGGAAGCAGGTATTATCACTAACATGAATATGCTTCCAGGGGATACCAAAGCGATGTCTCCTTCAGGATTACGTCTAGGCGTTCAAGAACTTACTCGGCACGGAATGGGTCCTCAAGAGATGGAACAAGTAGCAGAATGTTTCCGACGTGCACTGATTGACAATGAAGATCCAAGTAAGGTTAAGGAAACAGTAAAGTCAATCCGATTAGGATTCCAAGAGGTGAAATATTGCTTCTAAGGATTTTATGATTACATCAAATCCAAACATCATTGTCTGCTGTTAGTTTGCCCTTTGAATCACCTGTATTTATCACTCCACGGGGTTCAATCAACATAACTTTACATTCATTCTCTGCTTTTGGTTTATGCTTGATTCCTTTGGGTACTACACACATTTCTCCTGCTTCTAGTGACATGGTATGGTCTTCAAATTCAATCTCCATTTTTCCTTCAATTACCAAGAAAAGCTCGTCTGTATCTGTATGGTCGTGCCAAACGAATTCTCCTTGTATTTTTACTAATTTAATTTGATAATCGTTCAACTCTTCCACAATTTTGGGTGTCCAATGTTCGGAGAACAGAGAGAGTTTCTGCTGGAGATTGATTTTGTTCATGAAATCTCTAATCGAATCTATCTCTTGGAATTATCTCAATGAATAGACTCATGAATACAATTTTGAATCATTCTTCTGATTCATGATAAGAATGTTTACTTCCTACTAAAATTCGAATTAAATGTTCTACTGACCAAGTAATTTTTAATTTTTCATGTATTAGTCCAAAGAGTAACCATATTCCCATGTGGAACAGAGTTATTCCAAATGCTTCAATCAGTGAAAACTGAGGAAAATAGTCGACAATTTGTCCTAGTAGAGCAAAATGAAGAATATAGATGGTTAAAGATAATCTTCCTGAAGATGCGAGCAATGAATTGATTTTCTCCATGCTTCTTCTTGATAATCTGAAAATATCCCACAAGAAAATAGTCCATGATGCAGATACCAACACAAACCAATGATTTGCTGGGAAGAAAGTAAGCACTGCATCTCCTATTGTTTCGGCCCAATTTGTATCTGTAGATATGGAGATGGCAAGTGTTGCCAATAATGTGCTAATTGCTAATGATCCACTTCGAGTAAGATGTAGTTTCCAATTTTCGTCGATTTGTTGTGATTCGAGATTGGTTCCAACGAAGAAAAAAGCAATCCATGGGAGAAGAGGATAGGTTCCGCTAACAAATGCTAATTGAAACCAGTGAACAATGGACTGCACTTCTATCATTGAATACCAATCAGGACCAGGTTTTAGATTGGGGAAAAAGTTGAGAATTATGAGGGTAGAAAATACAACGATTATCGAATTGAGGATTCCATTTGCCCCCTTGTTCCATTTGGTTAATTGAACTTCTAATGAAGAAATAAGTGGAGTGATAATTATGCATAAGCCCAACAGAGTCAATATTCCAGGAGAATTCCAATTATATCTTTGAGGCAATAGAAATCCTATGATGAATTGAAGTAAAATTAACGCAGTTCCTCTTATCAATGTCCATTTGAGAATATCTTCACCATTAGAAATCCTATTTCTTAGCCCTGTGTACAATCCCCATCCTGCAATTGTAACAAACATAGGTGCAGCCATTCCTCCGATTGCTGCGGAGATATACGCGAGTGGATGAGTAGTAGAAACAGGTGTGGGCAGAAGAGCTGCTGTATGGACTTGGACCATACATAGAATTGCAAATCCTCTCATTGAATCGACATGATTCAATCTAATCGACACACTTTCACCTAATCCACTCGTGAATTCGACTTTCTGGTTCAAAATCAGAATCCGTAATTTGGATTGATTCTTTTATTTTCTCCACCATTTTGTTACTTAATTGCCCTCTATGGTGGGCTGTAATCCATATCTCTCCTTCCTCAATTGATTGCCCTAATTCTACATTCAATAGGAAACCAACGGAATGGTCGATTACATCATTAATCTTTTTTCTGCCTGCTCCTAAATCTAATGCAACTAATGCTAACTTCATCGCATCAATATCTGAAATAGTACCAGAGATAGAAGATGCAATTTCTGTTGTATTTAATTCTGGATCCAATAGTCCTAATGCTAAACATAGGCTATGTTCTGATTCAAAAACTGATGAATCAACTCCTTGAGATTCTGCCATTTGAATGAAACATTGGAGTGCAGATCCGTCATGTAAAGAATCTTGAATCATTACAAATCCGATTTCAGCATCTTTTGCGATTCCAGTTGCATGTAACAATTCTCCTCCTTGAGCACAAACTAGTTCTTCTAAATCCCATGGCCCATTTCCACGCATAGTTTCAATTGATTCCAGAATTTCAAGTGAATTTCCAATGGCACTTCCGATTGGTTGATCCATTGTGGTTAAGACTGCGGAGGTTTTGATTCCACATCGATTTGAAGCATCTACCATTGCGGCGGCTAACTCTCTAGCATCCTTCTTTTCTTTCATGAATGCAGCCCTTCCAAACTTAACATCCAAAACTAAGGCATCTAAGGATTCAGCCGCTTTTTTTGAAATTATACTACTTGTGATTAGAGGTAAACTTGCTACCGTTCCACTTACATCGCGAATCGCATACATCCTACGATCTGCTGGAACTAAATCTTCAGTTTGTCCAACCATTGAAATCCCTATATCTGAGACTTGTGTAATAATGTCCTCAATAGATAATTGCACATTGAATCCAGGGAGACTCTCTAATTTATCCAATGTTCCTCCAGTATGTCCAAGCCCCCTTCCTGATATCATTGGAATTTTTAGGCCACAAGAAGTTAGAGCCGGTGCGAGTGGAATGGATACCTTGTCCCCTACACCTCCAGTACTATGTTTGTCAACAACAAGGTGTTTCCATTCTTCAGGCCATTCTAAGCATCTTCCACTGAATCGCATTGAATCGGTCAATGCAGCAGTTTGTTCAGGTCCAAGTCCAAAATCAAAAATCGATTTTAGAACTCTTTCTACCTCTGAATCGTTCCAACGTTTTGATTCTTGATCTGAGATTACATTTTCAACAAATTCTCGAATATTTTCTGGTGTTACTGTTCCTTCTTGGATACTTTTCGATAATGATTCAGAATTCATCGTCTCACTCGCCGAACTCTTGTTCGTATTTTGATTGAAGTTGTTCCATTGTCCAGCCTGCATTTAGATGAGATTGAACAAAATCATGTGACCATTCATTAAATGCAAATCCGTCTAACTTTGGTGCTCCAAATACTCCATCGTCTTTACCTTCAGTCACATCTCTAGCTTCATTTCCTCCAGAACCAACACTCGTCCCATCAAGGATTACTGCTCCAGAGGATTCTTCACTTGATTCGGTTGAAATTTCTGTTTCTGAGAAAACATAACCTGTGTCGTCTTCTAGTACTTCATCAATGAATCCTTCATCATCTTTCATCATGGTTAATGCAAGGGCGATACCAAGAGTAATGCCCGATAATATAACCAAACCAAGAAGTACCTTTGCGGCCGTTGAATCTAATGGATCTTCTCTTAGCCCAAATGCCCCACCTGGATCATTATCATCCGAATTATCTGTTGTAGAATTTACACTATCTTGATTGTCAATTGGTGTGTTTGTTGAAGTCATTGTACAACCGAATTCGATAGAATCTTCAAACCCGTCATTGTCTGCATCAGGCATATTCATTGCATCTGTCGGACTAACACTTCGTTCTACAGCTAGAGATAATTCTGCTGAATCTTCAATACAATCTCCATCAGTATCTTTGGAGAATGGGTCACCATCATAATTTGATTCTTGAAGATTGGATAATCCGTCTCCATCCCAATCTTGAGATTGTTCTGCTAACGGACTACCTGGGACGATGGATGAAGTTCTGTTTAGTCCACGTTTTATCTCATACCAATCAGGCATGCCATCGCCATCTGTGTCTGTTAAATCATCCAATCGATTCCAATCCTGTTCAAATGAAAATTCGAATGCAGAAGCTATTGGTGGCTGATGAATAATAATACCCATTTCTCTATTTCTTAATGCACTATTGCTTCCCCAATTAATACTGGAAATAAGTACTGATTTTCCGTCAATAATCACTCCTTTATTGTGTAATTTTGTGATACTATCTCCACTAGACATCAAAATAGCAGTAGTATCTGCCCCTAATGTTCTATTCCAATGGTTGTTGACCAGATTTAGTACATCTCTATCATCGAATGGGTCATCAGTGTAATATCCATTTAGGAGTAATCGAATGGTTACATTCCTCTCTATTGCGGCTCTTTCAAGTGCAGCAAGTAGAGGATTATCGCCATACCCCCATCCCCATCCATCTTGGAAATATTGTACAGATAAATCGATTGATTGATCCGCTGAATCAATCATATCTACTAGGCCACCTATACAATCGTCTGGACAGGTAAGTAATTGTCCAGTAAATGGTCCACTGTATACTGTTCCTGTAGTGTTTTGTGGAACTGTATTTATTAGGTTGAAAAGGGGGTCTAATTCTGGAGTAACCCAATTAGATGGAGTACCTAATGATGAGTCATTAGGATTGAACTCTTGAATGTGAAGGTGACTAGTATTTTCATCCCATAACATTCGACTGAGAACAATCTGTGCAGTTGCTGAATCATCAATGAAGACTGACCATTCTCTATTCCCATATCCATCTGTTGGGAAACTACTACTCTTCCAATTGCCACTAGACATCCAAACAGATGTTTGATCACGAACTGCAACTTTAGAGTGTATGTAGCGATATGGTCCTTCAGGAGATGATGCTGATGGGGGGTCCACCATCCACAAAACAGTGGCTCCAGCATTATGCAAATCGGATGCAATCCCTCGACTAGTTTCCATATTGTCCCACGAACTGTATACCCCTCCCTCTAGGAGAACAGTAACTTCGACTCCTCTTTCTATTGCGTTTTGCAGAGCTTTCGAAAGTTCAGGACTAGTGAATTCGTAAAGGTGAACATGTATTTCTGTTTGTGCGCCATTAATCCAGTTCACTAAATCAATAAACGCATTTTCTGGAGAAATTGATGTAGTGATGTTGCCAACTCCTGAGAATCCACCTCCATCACAAAATAGTGATGCGCCCATTCTTAGCCATCGAATTTCCCAGTCTGCAGCAGAATCTGTATCTGGCATTTCTGAACAGCCATCTCCTCGCATCAAAATCAAGCCGGTAGTATCAGCACTTTCAGGAGGAGAGATAGAAGACCCAGTCCATCCAGTAATCATAGGATCTCCTTCTCCATAAACAAGAGAATCAACTACTGTTCCGTCTGGAGCTACGAGTTGAAATGAACCGCCATTATTTGGTAACCAAGGCATATTGTACATCACATCACTGCCTCCATAGGCCTCGATTGCTGCATCTTCGAGTAAGTGACTTGGGTCTGAGGTAATAATTGCAGAATCGCCTGGAGGAAGAATCAACCTTCGGAATGTGTCATTCCATGGTTCTGCTTCATTACGTTGTCTGCTGATATTCCATCCTGCCAAGTCTATTGTTTGAGTTCCAATATTTCGGAGCTCAAACCAGTCATGCCCTCTAGTATCTACTTCACCAAACATGATTCTGCTGAATTTGATTGATAATGTTCCATCCCATTCTTCTGGGACAGGATTTTCTAAGCCCGGTGAAGGACTCAAAGTCGGGCTCCATCCAAATCGTGGTTCTATCGAGATGCATGGTTCAGATGACAACCAGTAAACAGTTTGAATCATTGTCCCATCTGGGTTCATTAGTTGAATTGTATCTCCAAAGTTATCCATAAACGCCTCTTCAGGCCTCAATACTGCATATTCTCCAGGTAGAATAGTCATCGAATTTCTATTCCATAATTGGTCTACGGTTACTAACATTCCAGTTCCATCTTCATCTAGGACATGCCATCTACTCAAATCGATTGAAGCACTACCGTTGTTTTTGACTTCAAGCCATTCGCCTAAAATTCCTACTGAGTCAGAACCAGATATACCACATTGAGGCATTATTTCTGTTATGATTAAATCAGATATCCCAGTATATGGGTTATCAAAATCAGGATTTTCTTGTCCGGGGGAAGGAGAAGGAGCGTATATCCAAGAAGATGCAGAATTATTTGCGACCATTGCTGCTCCAGGTAGTGCTGTATTGTAGACAAGTGTGTTTACAGGATTTCCTAATGCATCATGAAGACTAATTGAACCTCCATTGTTGGAAAGCCAGAATGAAGAAGGGTCATTTGCCGTAACAATTGCATATTCCCCTGATTCTAATGTTAAATCAGATGTTGTGGATGAATCCAAGGGTAGAGTACTTCCACTCATTATTGACCATCCGGTAAGGTCAACAGCTGAACTTCCATTGTTCATTATTTCAATAAATTCGCCGGTTCCTTGTAATGTCTCAGCAGTATCATTTCCAAATGGATTCGGAAGTATTTCTGTCATGATTACTTGATAAGATCCTCCAGTATTACTTGATTGATCAGGGTTTGCTGCAGCCGGAGTCGGAGAGGTTGACAATGTCCATCCATTTACGGGGTCTCCAGCAAACGGAGTTAATGTTCTACCTGACTGAATCGAGGTTTGCCATGTTAAAGTTTGAACTATATCTCCCACTGGATCGATTAGAGATACAGTGTCTCCAATAGAGCGTATAATTTCTACTCCTGTTCCATTTAATTGTACTACTCCATAATCTCCTGGTCCTAATCCTTGAGGGATGGCCATTGAGCATGAACAATCAACAAGAGAATCAGTCAGATCTATGTGGCCTCCAGTGCCAGTAATTATACTAAATCCTGAAAGTCCTACTCCAGTATCTTCATCTGGATGTACTCTAAATTCAATCCATTCTCCATTTGGATATGGTTGATCATTTTGTGTTGCATTCACCATTATCTCGTTAATCGCTAAAGCACTGCTCCCATTGACTGTTAGAGCATCTAGTTGCCCAGGAGTTGGGAAAAGAGCATTTTGCCAAGTTAACCCATTGCTAGAACGCACAATAGAGTGCCCAGGTCTGGTTTGAGGATAAGTTGCCTCATCCGTAATCGAACCATTTGGAAGATAGATTACTAAGTCATCACCTCCATTATTCAAGAATCCAAATTGCCCAGATGATGCATTTATTGCGACAATCCTTCGTTCTCCAGGTTCAATATGGCTAGATGTAGGTAGATTACTATTGTATCCAACTAAGTGACTCTCATTCAGTGAAATATTATTGCTTGATGCATCTCTAACATAATATCCTGCTAAGTCAATTGTCTGAGAAGCAGTGTTTTCTAATTCAAACCATTCTCCTCCTGGCCACATATCTGTATCTAGTGTAAAGAAAGGGTCTGCCATGACTTCTCGAATCCTGATGCCTGAATCGTGATATGTAGGCACATTTCCTCCAGCATTAGCACTTCCTGGAGTTAATGAGGTTGCTTCAATCCAGTCAGAAGTTGGGTCTGATGTATTTTCAATCAATGACACACCTTCTGTTGGTCTAGGTGTCCAAGTAACTGTGTGAACTGTTGTTCCACTTGGTGTTTTTAGTGTTACAAGTCCGTTTGTATTAATTAAACAAAGTCCACATGAACCACCATTACCATTTCTTGCCATTACTATGTAGTCGCCTGGAGGGACATTGAGGTCAGTTGCACCCGATGGATAAACCACATAGGGAGTGGTCATTGGGAGAGCACGACTATTGTGGTCCTGAATAGTCCAAGTTGAAAGATCTACAGTTGAAGTCCCAGAGTTGTGAATTTCTACCCATTCTCCACTGGTCCAATCTGAAGGTCCTACTGCATCGGTCTCTCCCCCAAATGCATTCACAAGAACTTCAGAAATACATACATCTCCAATACAAGCAGTAGACCTTGAATTTGTATTTGTTCCTTCATTTTCGGGGTTCAGTTTTTCTATTTCATTTGTTGGTTGCCATGTAGCTAGTGCTGAAGAAAGGAAGAGGAATCCAATCATCACGGACAGAATTCTAGGACCCAATACGGACGTCATTATTCATTTCAGGATAAATCTAGGTATTGAGGTTGATGTAATATGAATCACATTCATTTTTTCATATGAATCCGAAACCATCGAATTGTTGAGCAAAAGTGTAAATCATAATTGGAACCAGAATAATTCCCATACCATGTGATCTTCGAATCCCTATTCTTGGAGGCATTAGACCCATTAAAGTTCCAATTACTAGGACTCCTAATCCAATGAATCCAGTGCTAAACCAAACTAAAGCACTAACAAATAGAATCACTGAAATTACCATTGTTCTAAGAGGAATCAATTCATGTAATTTTAGCATCCCTTTTGATAATTTTATCATTACAGGAACTGAAAAAAGGCCAGCAATAATTGTAATTGCTACTAGTCGAACAAAGTCAGATGGGGGCTCTAAAGTACCCCATATATCGATTGGATAGATCATATTCAGGGCTAATGCTGCTCCTGAACGCGGTCTTCCAACCATATACAGAAAACCAAGGACCATTACAGTTACAGCAGTATTCACTGAAGAAAGAACTGCGATTACTTCAAGATCTTGAGTAGATGTTTTCTCGTTTTCATCGAATGATTCAGACGTATTTTCTGCAATTTCGATTAATTCTTCAAAGTCAGTCAGAACAGTTTCTTCAGAATTTTCTTGCTCACTCGTATTTGTAATCGCTTCTGTATCTTCATGTTCAATCGGGCCACCTCCAATTTCTTCCATGAACAATTTCCGTCGTTCTGCCAACATTTCTTCAGGAGTCATGTCTCTATTTGAGGGCGAATATTCGAAGTCCGCTGGAATGAAATTAGGATCTCTTAATCTTCCTGCAATATTTCTCATAGACATTACAACAACTGTTGCTTGAGCAGCAGTCATTCCTGGCAAAATTGCCATCACCGATGATACTACTGCGGATAGGAAGGTTGGAATTGCTAATGGTTTCATAGGTGGTAATTCCCAGTTTGGTTCTTGTTTTGGCATTTCAGATGTAGTGACATAGATGTCGATTAGGTTAGCAATTCCGAATAATCCTGCCAAACTAGGCATTAACAGAGTTGCAGATGGCATTCCAACAGGCGATCTTGCAGGTAACTCAAAAACTGCCCAACCATAGAAACCCGATAGTAAAAAGAAACATAGTGCTACAAAAATACCTGCTTTACGAGATGAATTGCCCAATCTCAAGTCAATTGCATCCCATTCACGTTCGTATCTATATGCAAAAATTGGAAATGATACTCGAATGGGTTTAGGGAGCGGAATTCTCATCCAAGATGTTGCTTTTTGTAGAATTGAAGGCCAAGGCAGCCTAGTGGTCTCTGTTAATAGAAGAAAACTTGAGATGCTTAACAGAAGCCAAGGCAGGATATCTCTACTTCCCTCAAACCAATTTAGACCAGGATTATCGCCGAAAAGAAGTCTCGCAACGACAAGTAGAGGTATCGCCATTATCATTCCCATTTGAGAACCTCTGGCAGAATATGCCACTCCTTGAGCAGCCTGTCCAGTAACCAACATCCGATGTCCGGGTAGTAATGCTAAGGCCATATTGTCATCAGGTGCGCCTACAAGAGCACTTGGAATGTAATTCAGAAATGTATGTACCATGCCACACGAAACAATCATTCCAGCAATGATATCCAAGGGCAAACCAATTCCAATTGCAATAGGTGTAAGAGATACAGCAATTAGTGCGACATTGTTTACGTGAAAACCAGGTATTAATCCAGTAAATGTTCCTAGAATGGCTCCTGCTCCAAACGCCATGAATAACCAAAACAGGTCATGCAGGTACGTTTCTAGCATCAAAATCCCTCTTGGTTATGCCCAAGTTTGGCTATGTCCTCTGATGTCAATACATGTCCATGCGCTACTTGTGCCCCCCATATCATTCTCTAAAATCAATCGACCTCTCCAAGTGAGAGTAGGTGCCTCTCCTGCGAATTGAGAAGCTTCAGTTCCATCGCCAATAATGCATATTGTTCGATTTGTCCCTGGTTGTCGAAGAACTTGCTTAGTTCCATTCTCAGTTTCTTCGATAATTCCGTATAGTTCTACTCGTTTGTTTTCTTCCCATCTCCAATCGGAGTAAGATTCGCCCCAAGTGAGAGTTACATAACCAGGAGTGGGTCCTGATAAATTAATTTCAGATGTTCTTATTACTACTCTTGCATCTTCTACATCCCACACAACTGTCCCAATCATTCTAACTGATTGACCTGCTTCTAGGCATTCAGATCTGGCTCCTGATAATTCGATTCTAATTTGCACCATTCCGGCAGTCCAAACTGGGTAATCTTGTATGTACCCCTTCAGATAATCTGGACATATTGGATTTGAAATGTAACCTTCGATGGTATGAGATGAATTCGCATATCTAAATGGGTCAAGAGCAATATCTTCCAATTCAGTAATATTTTCTCGCGGAATTTCTGGTGTTGGTTGATTTTCAAGATCTATGTCCATGCAAATTGTTGCTTTTCCATTATCCCATCTTAATCTGCCCTCCCATTTGCTTCGATATTCATCGATTGGGGGATTATCTGTTCCTGTGATTATTGCACATAAACCATCATCTTCTGTTGGTCCTCTAAGCATTAAATTGCCTGATTCAGAACGTAGTGTTCCATCAATAGTAACCATCTTTCCTATGTCATAAGATAAGGTTGTAGCATCTGCTGACCATCGAAGATGCACGGGCCCTGCTTCTTGTTGAACAATAAGATTAGTTGATTGAGAAAACATTTGGAATCTCAGATTCCTAGAGTCAAATAAAATCCAACCAGTTAGTCGAACTTTACTTCCTGCTTCATAGTGTTCTAAGACACGCCCCTCTAGTCGTACATACAACATATGATCTGCATTAGAATAGGACGGATTATCTTGGAGGTAAAATGATTGCCGAGTTAAATTCGGAGCCAAAGCCTTACCTACATATCCTTCAACAGTTATTGACTCACCCTCGAATTCTCGAGGATCTTTAGCTAATTCTGACATGCTAGTCCAAGAAGGAGCGACAGCGGCGCCTTCTTTTTGATAAACTGCTCCTCTGCCACTGGATTGTAACCAAATACTTCCATTCCATTCTACAATTTCTCCTTCAACATATACGATTGAACCAATTTCAGGGAGATTTGATTCGTTAATGTAACCATTTTTCACCCATCTAACTTCTGCAACAGTATATCCATCGTTTGGGTCCATTACTTGCATATCTATTCTGTCGTCCCCATCGCCGTAAGGATCTCTAATCCACGATGTTAGGATTCCTTCAATTTTGACTGTCTCTCTAGGATAGTTCGGCAAGTCTTCAATATCGACAAGATCTGGTTCGCGTACAACAGCATAGAAGTTCATTGTCATGACTAAAAGTAGTGAGGTCAGGAACATCACCCACATGCGGGCCATGTAGTGTGCAGTAGGGTGAGACAATTCAACTTCACTGTCAATCGTAGTTGTTGAGAACCCATAGTTCAAGGACTAATTTTAGAATGTATAGTCATGAAGGAACAGAAAATATTGGACTTATACTCGAATTATATTCGGGCATTCGAGAACAAAAATTATGACTTTATCGCCACTGTCTGTAGGACCCCCTTCTTCACTTCCTCTCCGGAAGGTGGAGTTGTATTTGAAAATCGAGAACAGTTGATATCTGGTTTTTCCGCTCTCCGTGAATCATTGGATAAAGAAGGATATGTGGGCAGTAGGATAAACAAACTAGAATTCAGAGAGATTGCAGATACAACGTGCACTCTTTTTGTCGACTTTGATCGAATGAATCCTCAAGGTGAGGATTTTCACCATGGGCAGGCTCTCTACCTATTCCAAGGTAAGGATGAAAGTATTGCTATTATTGGAATAATAGTTCTTGATTCTTCGACTGTTGCTTCATGGACAGATAATTCAGATTCGGAAAGCAATTAGCCGACGTGGCTATTTGCAACTTCCTACTCCGAGGTCTATGAGAGGGCGCCGGTTTGCAACCAGTATGTTGCTGATATGCATTCTTTTAGTGCCTTTTTCTTCACCATCATATATTGGTTTGGAAATGAATATTGAATCAATGTTTGATGAAGAAAATCAAACTTCAAATGAGATTAATCGTAGTGAATTATACGCTTCTCTTCCTATATGGTCAATTGGAGATTCTTGGACATATACTGTTTCTCTAGATGCTGTTTCTTTGGTTGCAGAAGCAGAAACGATAGAGGGGGCTTCTTTGGATATTCTAACCGGCACTGCCACTAGGACTGTAACTGCAATTTATGAGACATCAGTTAATGGCCATTCACCTGAATATATCGTCACTACAATTCTTGGAGCAACGGGTACAGGCGTATTTCCACAGGGTCCCGTAGATATCTCAGGCGATTTGATAATTGGGATGGCAGAGGTAATGAGGGTTCGAGTTTCGGATTTAGCCATCGTACACATCTCTAGAGATTTTGATATTGATTTTTCAGCCGGCCCTGTTCAACTTGACATGGCAGATGTCGTGGAGAATACTTCATTCTCTCCTTCGTACGAATTTTATGATTTCCCAATACGTGAATCAGATGTACATTTTCTTTCTATTGAACGTTCTACTACTTGGGTAGGTGATGGTTTGGTTTCCTTCCCAGGAGATACAGTTGTGAACAATACAGATCGAGAGACTATGCCTGCAAAACGAATTGAATCATCTTTACTCTCTTATCCTTGCCCTTCAGAGGCCATCTCTATTGCAGAAAAGGCATCTGATGGCGTTTTGATTGAAGAGCATCATTATTGTGAAGATGTAAAAAATGACATTTATTGGTATACCGAAGATGTAGGATTGAATGGAGTAAAGGGAACATTCAATCTTATTTCTTACACTCCTGCTGGAGCTACTCCAGGTTTCGAAAATCCTCCTCAAATTGTTGTCGAATTGGACCCAAATGATCTTGGAAAAGAACTCCCAGTAAATGTATCCGTTTCTACGAGTGCTTCTGATGGTTCTCCCACTTCTCGTACTATTCATTTGTATACAATGGACGAAATGTTAGAGTCTTCTACCTCTAATGGTGAATTATTTATGTCAATTAATTCTACTACTTTACCAGATAGTACAATTTCAGTAACTGATTGGTCTAGCCATGCGATTATAGCTTGTATGGGTCATGATTCTACTACTTTAACGTACACTGCTTGTGGTGCTGCTGAAATTACAATACAAGGTTCAGCCATGGGGGCATTAATTCGTGAACAAACAGTTTCAGGAATCGTCGACATCATCGTTGATCTCAGCATCTCTAGTGAGCAAGCCTCGAGGTTGATTCGTCTCTGAGTTTCTTCCTTTTTCTCGTATATTTTTATCGAGATCTACCACTTTCTCAGCAATGTTATCGATGTAATCTGCATCTTTGACAATATTATATGCTCGGTATCCAACCCACCCAAGTATAGTCGCAATGGCTATTCCCACCAATATGAATACAAAAATAGTTCCAGTTCTATCGCTCCCTGTAATTTGTACATTTCTTGCATCTTCAAAATCGTATGACCATTCTATTGCCTGTAAAATTAGAGTGATTTTCCCATCGATTCTTGATTCTTGTTGTAACACATACCCTTCATCATGAACCCACAAAGTGTCCGAACGAATGCCTCCCGTTTCTTCAATTGTGACAATTGTTGTAGAAATTTTTGTCTGTGATCCTTCGCCTACGTAAATATCTGATTCATCTCCTACTGTCCAAATCAAACTTATTATTTCGCTGGAAGTAGTAGCATTTCCTCCATTCCATGGCCCTCCATTTTCTCTAGTTCGAATTGAAGTTGATGTCTCTGTGTCTTGTTCTACAACCCAAGAATCTCCGGTTCTGAATCGTTCAGGCCAATCACCTGAACGAGTGGAATTTCTCCATACTGTAGATTCAACTTCGACAGAGTTTTCTTCTGTACCAACTGTAAAGTTGACCATGAACAGAGTAATTGTTTTGATATCAGTAAATGGGGCAATAATTCCTATTCTATCTACTGGTTCCCAAACTTGTCGTTCCGTATTTATTGTTACATTCAATTGATCTGATTCAAACAAGGTACTACCATTTGTCCAATTTGCAATTATTTGAATTACATGGGTTTGGGTAGCTTTGGAACAATCTCCTTCCCATGCTAATCTAGTGCAATCATCGTTCCCATTATATCGAGTCGTTAATCGGTCATTTCCAATACGGTCTACCGATTCTGGTGTACTTCCATTTGCCAGATATTGATTCATAGTTTCAATTGCAAATGTATCATATCCAACATATACAAAAGTATCTCCATCCGTCCATTTTGGTGACATAACTTCTGCTGTGGATACAGTAGACGTGAGCAATAAAATTAGTATTGGTATCACCGAATAACGAACGAGTGCTCTCCGTCTCATGCCCCTCGCATACACTATCTTGGCTTCATTCCGTCGCTAATACGCTCTGATTTCCGTTGGTTTCTTGTGTACCTCCTGTTACCCATAGTCATGATACCACTGATGAGAGGCTTGTCTGGGTTGTTCGCAATTGTTGTCGTATGCCTATTTCTAGTTCCTGTTACAGCGCCTATGGCCATGGTTGATGATTCATCCCCAGTAGTAGATTTACCTTGGTGGGAGACTACGAATATGGACAAGGATCGAGATGAGATTCACGATGCAGTATGGATGGCAGTTGCAGGAATGAGCGGAGGTGGTTGGGTTGATGATGATGGCCGGATTGGCGTTATTGTAGATTTTGATCATACACCTACAGAAGAAGATGAAATTTTGTTAGAGGAATCTATTGATTTCATCGTCCAGTGGAGATACCACTTGATTGATTCAATCGCAGGCAAGGTTGCTGTTGATCATCTACATGAGTTAACTGAGATCGAAGGTGTTGTTTTAGTAGAATTAGATGGCCGTCTCGAGGTTCAGATGGAAGATGTAGTCCCATACCATGGTGTTGATACTGTGTGGGAAGATACGGGTTATACAGGCACAGGATCAGTTGTCGCAATTATTGATACAGGTATTGATTCAGATCATGTAGGATTAGATGATCTTGATGATAACAATGAAACAGATGACCCTAAAGTGATTGCATTTTATGATCCGGTTAATACTCCCGATCTAACGAATGGTACCGAAGTTAAGGCCTACGATGACCAAGGTCATGGAACACACTGTGCGGGAATTACTGCTGGTACTGGTGCTCCAGAAATGGTGCATGTAGGAGTTGCCCCTCAGGCCCAATTGGTCGGAGTCAAAGTCCTCGATTCTGGTGGGTCCGGTTCATTTGCTACGGTCATGGCTGGCATGGAATGGACAGTGGATAAAAAGCATGTTTTCAACATACGTGCTGCAAGTATGAGCCTTGGCGGACCTGGTGCAATTGAATGGACCTCCTCTGAAGAGGAATCTGTTAACCGGATGGGTAATCGAATGATGGCTGAAGGAATTGCTCTTTTCATAGCTGCAGGCAATAGTGCTGGACCAGGTACGATTGGTACACCAGGTAGTGCGGAAGATGTGATTACAGTTGGTTCACTCGATAAGAGTGGCGCAATTGCTGCATATTCTAGTGAAGGGCCTACAGAAGAAAATCGAGTGAAACCAAATATTGCTTTTATCGGATCAGATGTGATGGCCCCTGATTTCAATACAGGTAATGGTTACACCGCAAAATCAGGAACTAGTATGGCTACTCCTGGTGCTGCTGGACTAGCGGCTTTGATGTACCAAGCAAATCCAGACATATCTCCCTTTGATGTACGGAATATAATGCAAGAGACTGCAATTTATCGCCAGTGTCATTATATGCTTGCAAACCAACCTTGTGCCGAGGATCTCATCCCAAAGAATCGTCAGAACAATGTCTATGGTCACGGAGAGACTCGTTCTCCTGAATCTGTAGCTGAAGCTGCGAACTATGTCTATGGTTTAGACATGGGAATGAATATCTCACTTTTATCAGAGCCTACAATGGATAACAAAGTACATATTGGCCCAGGTGAAGGTATAGATTATTCTCTCACTGGAGATCCTGTTGAGGTACAATGGCGAACTTGGGACATGAGAGACACTTGGATGGATCTAGTTGAGCATGATTTGGGTGAAGAAGAGGTTACAATTACTCATACCATGCTAGTAGACAGACTGCAAGAACTCCCTGAACTCGAAATCGAAGGAAATCATACCATTCTCTTACGTTCTATTCGTGGTCCTAACGCTTCGGCAAACATGGTGACTCACATTCATGTAATGGGTTCTGAACCAATTGATGAAGTTGTAGAAGATTCGTCAGCAACAGTCTTTGCTCTCTCTGCAACAATTGTATTTCTTGCTATAATAATTGGCGGCTTACTGATTATACTCATGCGTAATTCTAATTTTGAAGATTCTCCCTTTGTGGATAATTCAAAAGAAGATGCAATACTAGATTTCCCTGAGCCCGTATCGCTAACTTCGGAGTTCAATGCAGTTGTGGCTAATGAATCAGAAGCGACGTATTCTAAGATGACAGTAACTGAATTGAAGACAATACTTTCAGATCGTAACTTACCAACTTCTGGAAAAAAGGCAGATTTGATTCAACGATTACTCGATGAGTGAGCCGATTGCATGGTTGCAATTAGTAGCATCATTTTGTCATCATTGATGGCAGGAATAGTCGCAATTCTCGCAACAGTTTTCATTGAAAGAAGTGGGGGAGCCATTGGAGCAATCATTACCCTACCGACAACAATTGTTCCTGCTAGCATAGGGATTTGGATTGGAGTAAATGGTGAATTAGTGTCATTTTCTGCGGCAATGTCAATGGTTCCAATTGGTATGTTGTTGAATGTACTTTTTCTAGGTTCATGGAGGATTCTTCCATCATATCTTGAACATTTATTCTCGGAACGAAATCTTGTTGTTGCAGTGGGAATTAGTTCTGTATTATTTTGGTTGTTTTCTGCAGGTGTTTCCACAATTATTGTGGAATATATCTCAAATTTTGTAGGCCCAATTTATGTAGGAATTTGTGCTGTTTTCATTGCTTTTGTTTTGGGATATATTACAGTTTCAAAAGGAGGAGATGCACCTCCTGGTTTGAATAGAGTTAGTTTGTTGTCTCTATTATCAAGAGGCATAGCTGCTGGATTAGCAATTGGATTATCTGTTTGGATTGCAGGATTGGGGTTGCCTTTCATCAGTGGAGTAATATCTGTTTTTCCGGCAATTTTCCTAACTACTATGGTTTCATTATGGATTGCTCAAGGTAGATCCGTTCCAGTCGGCGCTACCGGTCCAATGATGTTTGGTTCTACGTCAGTATCGATTTATGCCTTAATCTGCATTCTTATTTTCCCGTTTTTTGGAATATGGGCTGGGAGTCTAATTTCTTGGTTGTTATCTGTAATACTCTATAGTGTACCTGTGGGTATCATCACTTGGCGAACGATTGATGCCTAACATATGTGATGGATAGGTATGAGCGGGGGGTCAGATGAGGTCGAGGCAAGGGCGGCCGAGGTTCGAGTAATCAGAGATCCACTATATGGAGACATCAGAATTTCTGACGATGTAAAGTCCTTGATTGACACTTCAACATTCCAACGACTTCATCGGATAAAGCAATTATCTACCTGCGATCTAGTTTTTCCTGGAGCCACACATTCACGTTTTTCTCATTCATTGGGTGCATTTCATTTGGCTTCTTTAATTGTTGAACGTTTGGACAAATTACATCCTGGATGGATTTCTGAACTTGATTCCAAGCTTGTTAGATACGCTGCATTATTACATGATATTGGCCATCCTCCTTATTCGCATATGTTGGAAGATCGAACAATTTTCATGACGTTTCATGGACACGAAGCATGGGGTTGGAAAATTATCGATGATCCAAATAATGACCTGAGACAGGCTCTCATCCAAGTCATTGGTGAATCCGGTATTTCTCGATTGAAAGATATCTATGCTGGCCGAGTACATCCAATTGCTTTGCATGAAATTGTTAGCAGTCAATTAGATGTTGACAGATTAGATTACTTGCTTAGAGATCAATATCATTCTGGTGCTGATGTTGGAACTTATGATGTTCAGCGGATATTTAGGTCACTACGAATTGATGAAAATGGCTCATTGCGCTTACATCAAAATGGAGTGCCTGCTGTTGAATCATATTTACTTACAAGATTGCATATGTACAAATTGGTATATTTCCATAAATTGAATATTCTTACTTCTGAATACCATCGAAAGGCATTACGAAGGGCTGGAGAACTAGCATCACTAGGAAAAATAGAGTTGAATGATGCGATAAAAGGCATGCTTCTTTCACCCAATTTAGATTCATTTGGTTATCTTTCATTAGATGATTCAGTGGTCTCTTCTGCAATTTCTTCTTGGAGGGAAAGTGAGGATCAAGAACTCCGATTTTGGGTTGATAGAATATTATCTCGCGATTCATTTCACAAGAGAATACGAATTCCTGGTTTAACACCTGAACATGTAGAACGATGCATGATTGCAATTTCTGCGGAAATATCTTCTGCTGGTTTTGATCCTGTCAGAGACCTCATTTTAGCAAGAGTAGACAATGTAGGATATAGGCCATATGAAGGAGGGATTAGACTTGTTGATGGAAGAGATATTGCAGATGTTTCTTCGGTGGCATCGGCAATCACTAAAACAGTTCATGATACGATGGTTTTTGTTCCTTCTAGTGTTAGAAAGGCTTGCGAAGAAGTTGTAAAAAGTACTTTGAATGTTTGATACAACAGATTCATGACCAAAATAGTTCACGGATGTTTAGGACCCGTAGCTCAGTTGGTTAGAGCGCCGCGCTCATAACGCGGTGGTCATCGGTTCAAATCCGGTCGGGTCCACTATTTGCAGCGAAAGAGATTCAATAGGTAACGGAGTCCGGATATTCATGAACAGGCTGTGGGTACTAGTGGGATGCCTACTTTTGGCCCCGTGCGTTTCTTCTCAGGCAAGCCCTTTGCCAACAGTTTCTATTGAATGTGAGGATGGACCACATGAGATGGAAGTTTATCCAGGATCTTCAAGGGTGGTACAAGTAAATTGTATTGTGTCCAATGATTCTATCCACACTGAAAAAATTTCTATTTCTGTATCTTCGGATGGATTGGCAAATGCTGCACCTAGTTCCGTAAACCTAGCCCCAGGTACCGAAGAAGAAATCCAAGTGATGCTTCGTGGGGATGAAAAGATGATTCCGCAGTCTCGAAACGTTACCGTTAGTGCTACTGTTGATACCTTTAGTGGGGCTCCGTGTGCAACTTGTGAACCTCAAACAGTCGAATTCTTTGTGGATATTGTCCAATACGCTGACTTTGCAGTTTCTGCTAGGACTGGTGTTTTACAATTGGATCCAGATTCATCTTCAGATGTATCGTTTGATATTCACAATGAAGGCAATTCAGACGATTCTTTTTCTGTAGTCATTGAAAATAGAAGTGGATTAGAGGAACTTGGTTTTACCTTTTCTGTGAATGACACTGGGAAACTTTCATCTGGAGAACGTCTCCCATATTCGTTCACTGTGTATGCCTCTTCTGAAATTTCTGAAACGGATATTCAGGTTTCAGTGAAATTTGTGTCTGACTTTGATAATTCAATAATTGAGATGTCTGAATTTGTTCTTCGTTCTGATGGGGCACCTGACCCCATTATTGCTCTTGGAAGTGATGATACTGCATTGCTTTACGGAGGAATTTCGGTTGCTGGTCTAATGATTGTGCTTCTTGTTTCATTTATTGCAATGAGATCAATGCGTCGTCGAAAAGTGATTGCATTTAGTGAAGAATTCGATGGTTTTGATGATTTCGAAGATTTAGACGACTTCTGATTAATGATGTTTGGAGTCCCACATTTAGGGGCCAACTTCTTAATACGGGGTGGGTACCACGGAGTATTGGTGATAGCGTGAAGTCAGTCCGCACAGTTTTGGTGTTTCTATTGATATACGGTTTCAGTATGTGGGCTGGGGCTGCAGGTAATGTAACCGCGCAAGCCTCTCCGAACCCTGATATTGGTATTGTTTGTTCTCCAGCAAACTTCCCTATTGAGGTGTTCCCAGGAGCTGCAAGAACAGGTACTACATATTGTACTTTGAACAATCCAACTGCTTATTCTGAAAATGTGGCAATCACAGTAACTGCTGGTGGGCTAGCATATGCTGCGCCGGGTACTGTAACTGTAGGCGCCGGCCAAGAAGTAACATTCGAAGTATCGGTCAGAGGAGACCAAAGAATGGCTGAAGGTCAACGCACTGTTTCAATCACTGCCCGTGTAGATACTGCCACAGGGGTGCCTTGTGGAACTTGTACTCCTAAGACTACATCCGTTCTTGTAGTGATTAAGCAGTTTAGCCGACTTCGAGTAGAAGCTGATGAACCATTCAAGCAACTTCGACCCAAGGTCGATTATACTTTCAATTTCAAGGTATACAACGATGGTAATGCATATGATCGATTCAATATTGATGTTGCAAACCGTGAAGACTTGGAAGACGCTGGTTTCCAAATCTCTCTTCCACAGGTATCTACTGAGATTGAGGCCCAAGCACCTCCTGACAATGTACGTGTGATTATGAGGACTCCAAAGGTACAAGGTTGGTCCGATATCTATTACCAACTGCAATTCCAAGCAACTAGTGATTATTCGGTTAGGACTGAAGGAATTCCAAATTATCAGGTTCAGATGGTAACCATTTACATTCGAGGAATTTATCTTCCTGGTTTCGAATTGATTGGTTCTGTAATGATGATTGGTCTAGCAGCAGCAGCAATTGCTCGTCGTACCAATATTACTGACGATGAAGATGTAGAAGATGATGGTCTGCCCGTTTTACTTCTGTAACGTCGGCATTTGTCAGAAATTTGAATAATCCCGTTTAGGGTGCTATATCTAGCCAACGGATTCATAACCTCCGAGTGGAGAGAATGTATCGATGTCAGGCGGATTATTAGATCGCGTGGAAGAAGATGAGGAAGCAGAAGAGGTAGTTGAGGAGGTACTTGCAGCATCACCAGAGACAGGTCTTTTGTCTAGAGAGAAGTCAAATTCAGATGATGAGGGTGCCGAAATTACGATGACAGATTCTCTGAAAATGATCGGTTTAGTAATGATTTTACCCTATTTTTTGATTATGTGGTTTGATGTATATCTGCCATATTCTATGTCCTCTTATCTTTGGCTAATCATAATTGCAACTGCTGGAATAGTGTGGTGGCAATTAGACATTGGAAATCCATTGGAATCTGGTGGAGTGAAAATGACCTCTAGTGTAATAGTTGTAGTAGTTACATTCTTGCTTATCCTACCTCCATTACTATTGGGCAATGTGTTGGTTGGCACAATGTCATTTGGAGGAATAGATTACGAAGAAGACGGTTCTGCATTGGAGGTGACAATTCGACAGAATGGTGGAACAGGATCTTATGATGCAGTTGTAGCAATTACTTACGGTACTCAGGATGCTTATTCTGGAACCCACACATTCAGTATCGATCAGTCAGATGGTTATGGGAAGCATGGAACCTTTAGTATAGATACATCCGCATTTTATTCTGGAAATGCACTTGGGGATAGTGGTGCAGATTACACAATGACAGTTACTGTTGGAGACTCAGTTTGGGAACGTACGCTTGATGCTAACTTCCTCACTAGGACAATTACTGGCGCTGATACGGGGGTAACTGCAGTAATGACCGATAATTGCGATGATCCTAATCTAGAAAGATGTCTAGTAGGCGTGGGATTGAGTGTTTCATCAGGTCTTGCATCTGCTGCATCTCCTGTGGCCATGCCCCTAGCTAATTACAATCTCACTGCAACTCTATCTGGGCCAGGAGGGGCAGCAATTGCTTATCCAGTTGTGGAAGTAGTACGTACTTCAGCTTCGTGGGATACCGATGGAGGAGCATATGGCACCGGTTCTGCAATAGTTGGAGATTGGGGTTCTCAACTACAATTGCAAGGAAGTGAAGAACGAGATAGCATTTCGATTATCTTGAAGGATGACTGGCAAAGTAGCGACTATGGTTGCTATACTCTTTCAGTGAGCATTACTCAAGATTCATTCTGGGGTTCTGAGACAGTTACTTCTTCTAGCGAATATACCTTCGAAATTGAAGACCAACAAGGTGAAGAAAACGAACCCGATAGGGAAAGATGGATTCCAGGTTGTTAATTATTCATTGACATCTTCATTTTCTATTGTTCCAGATGAACGTTCTTTCTTCTCTTCATCTCGAGCCTTTTCAGCGGATAATGATACTTGTAAAATCCATATTCCTCCACCTACAAGAAGGATGAAAACAACTACTATGATTGGTAGGACTCCCAAACCACTTTCTTGTTGTATAGCCGCTGTCCACATCACCTCATCTGAATCTACAGGTTCTCCTCCATACGATCCTGCTACTGCTAATTGTGAAGGCTGAATCACCCCGCAACTAATGGTAGTATTGCCTGGTTCAAACATATTCCAATTAAATTCGACAGAACGAGTTTCTCCACCTGGTATCTCCAAAATTGGATAACCTCCAACATCTGCTACAGATCCATTTCCTAGGAAGCATTCGAGAGCAATTCTAGCATCTCCTCCACCTGAATTGGTTATTGTAGCATTCATTTTGATTCGACTGTCTACAGAGTTAGTTTCTTGTTCGGGTGTAATACTATCAATAGATAGAACAGGTAGGTTCGAGGAAGTATAATTCGTTAATGATTCAATAGGAAGAGGTTCATTGCTTCCATAATCAGTTAATTGAGCATTCCAAGCAGTTTTGTATGAATTTATCACAATAGTAGCTTGCTCGTTCCAAACACTTCCATCTGAGAATCCAATCTCTACAGTTCTCTTTGGTAGAGTCATGAGTCCGTTCGCATCAACAGGAATTGGATTCGTAGTTTCAGGAGGGTAACCAAAATCTGTCATCGAAGCTATTACCTCGTTAGCACGAAACTGAATTTGTTGCTCTAATTGTCGTTCCCAGAAATCAACTAGAGTACCTCGGACAATACTGCCCTGTAAATCCAGCGTAGTATCTATTCCAGCAGTAACATGGTGATCGTCTCTACTGTCCCTCATATCTGCTTCTAGGTGAATTTGAGCGTCATTACTGGCAATAATTGGCGTAGATTGTGCAAGAATTCCATTCAAGTCCATTGTCCCATCGACAATGATTTCTGCCCCTACAATAGAAGCATTTGTTCCTCTTAGTTCTCCGAGGATATTTATGTCAAAGTGATTTTCTGATGTGATCATCCAATTTTCATGTGGAATTGCGTCCCAGTTATCGAAATTTAGGGTTGTCCCATCTTCGTATTCAAAGATCAATATAGAATCTAGAATCAAATTTAATGATTGAATTCCAGTAAATTCAATCCAGGTATCATCTGAATTTGATTCAAATGAAATATTATGTTGTGTCCCAATCATAGGGGTAGAAATACCATCTACGACTGCATTAAACCCATCCAGAATTGTTCCCTCAAATGCATGTATGGCGAGTGTTGCACCATCTTCAATAGTTGAATTATCAATGAAAATTCGTGACCTACTTCCTAGGTCATTATTTCTCATCCATGTGTATGCTGCATCATTAATTTCTGCAATCAATTTTCCTTCATCAAGATTGATAGTTCCTCCTGCTTCAACTATAATTTGACTTCCTTCAGATACAGTAAGTTCAGATTGAATTGTTAATATTGCACCAGAGGAAACAATTACGGTTCCATTGAGATGATCATCTTGGCTCCAAGTATGCTCTCCCGTAATTGTAATGCTTGCTCCACCATCGGGGGGCTCACTTGCAGATACAGATGAAACAATAGGGCTAACTCCCATTAAAATTAGCATCAAAAATAGTAGAGATGACCTCATGATTGTCTTATTCATACCTCTACTAATTGTCCGAGGTGTTTCAATATCTCCCCGAACTGTTTGTTATTATGAATTAGAAGAGTATGATTGAAAGGCCTAGTCATAGAATTTTGTTTATGGTGCCAGAGGGCTTGTTCGGAGTCTTTGATCCAATGGGCGTTCTTGCGCTCTTGTTACTCTATGGTCCAGCATATCTTTCCAATACTGGTGCAATGATATTTGGTAAAGCGATTCCAAAAATTACTGGAATGAGAGTTTGGGTAATTGATGGAGGAAAGGATTGGAAGGATGGAAACAGATTCCTTGGAGATGGTAAATCATGGAATGGCCTCCTAGGAGGGCCATTATTGAGTGGATTTCTAACCATGCTTGCAACCTATTTATGGCATGGCCATGGTCTCGAATCGAAACCATTCTACGACCCTTTGATGGGAATGGCTAGTGCAGATCCTTGGTTTGCAGTATTCGGATTATATGGTTCCGCATTTTTCATTGGATATGTTCTTGGATTCGGCAGCTTAGTTGGTGATTCCTTGGGTTCTTTTGTAAAGCGTCGTAGAGGATTAAAGAGAGAAGGAGAAGTATCTTCGAAGGCCCCTCTTTTAGATACCCTTCCTTTCGCTATTGTTTGTTTTATCTTTGGATTAGTTTTGTTTCCAAACCAGTTGTATGGGTCTCATCAACTCATTCCCTCTATGATTTGGCTACTGATTTTAACTCCAATTATTCATCGTTCAGTGAATGTTTTTGGCTACAAAATTGGACTTAAGTCTGTGCCATACTGATTGTCAATCATTATGAATCATCCTTGGTCTATTGGTGGTATGGGACGATCAGTACTCGTAGTTGGCGGAGGGGGTAGAGAGCATGCACTTGCTATTGGTCTTGTGGAAAGCCCTTCTGTAAGTTCAGTTCATGTTGCCCCCGGTAATGCAGGTACGTCTCAGATAGCTACCAACCATGATATCTCTGCTACAGATGTTGAAGCACAAGTAAAGTTGGCTAAATCTTTAGATGTAGACTTGGTTGTTGTAGGACCCGAAGCACCGTTGGTTGCTGGTTTATCTGATGAATTAAGGAAGATTGGGATTCCAAGTTTCGGCCCACATGCTGCAGGCGCAATGTTGGAAGGAAGCAAGGATTTTGCGAAACAAGTCATGCTTGATTTGGGTATCCCAACTGCAAGTGTACAACATCTAACGATTGATTCTGATTTGGATGAAGCTGTAGATAGATGGGGGGCGCCTTGGGTCGTAAAGAGAGATGTTCTTGCAGGAGGAAAAGGAGTAGTCGTAACTGAAGATAGAGGTGAAGCAATTGATTTTATTCAAACTTCGATTAATTCTGATGGTATGGTTTTGCTCGAAGAATTTCTTTCAGGTGAAGAAGCAAGTATGTTAGTAATGATGGATGAATCAGGTTTTGTTGCATTGCCTTGTAGCCAAGATCACAAGCGTGTGGGTGAAGGAGATGTGGGCCTCAATACAGGAGGAATGGGTGCGTATGCACCTGCACCTGTCGTTACTCCAGAAGTACATGCGAGAGCAATTTCCGAGATTGTTGAACCCATGCACGCATATCTTTCATCTCAAGAAATCCCCTATCGTGGCTGTTTATATGTTGGCTTAATGATTGATTCGGAAGGTTCTCCTTCTGTGGTTGAATACAATGTCCGTTTTGGTGATCCCGAGACACAGGTAACAGTCCCATTGATTTCTAGTGATTTGTTTGACTTACTTTTGGCAGTGGCTCAAGGTAATTTGTCTGAATCCATGCCTTCTTTCTCAGATGCTCATGCATTAACAGTAGTCCTTTCTGCGGAAGGTTACCCTGGTCCTCCAGTTAAGGGGCGATTAATCACCGGAAATGTTTCTGCGGATTGGATAAGATCACCGGATGGCAAATGTACCATACATCATGCTGGAACCAGTATTGTCGATGGTGTACTAATTTCTACTGGTGGACGAGTACTCGCTGCGACAGGAATTTCTAGTGATTCATTGGAACATGCTAGAGAACTTGCGTATCAACGTCTTTCAGATGTCCAACTCGAGGGTTCTTTCTTCCGTAGAGATATTGGCCATAAAGTACTGAAAAAGTAGTCTTTTTTGCGTGTTATTTTCCGGTACCGTACCCGTGACCGTTATTAAGACAAGTCAGGTGGGCGCGATGCTACAGCCTACAGGCTGAAACACCGAGAGGAAAAAACATGGACACAGAAGCGAATGAAACGACGGCCGAAGGCCCCGAAGTCTACGGATTTTTGGGCCCAGTCCTGATGATTGCAATGCTTGTCATTGCGTTCGTAGGAGCATCCGTCGGATGGATCGATTTGGCAGACTCTGCCATACAGACCGAACTTGGCTTGACCACCATTGTTCTGCTATTAGCAGGAGTAATTGGATTGGCAGCCCGACCCACCATCTCTTCCTCTCTTGGTGGTTTTAGGACAACGGCCGTAGTCGTTCTAATCGGGGCCGTTATGGTATTCGTAGGACACAGTATGGACCAAGGAATTCTATCATTAGTTGGTGCATTCACATTGATTTTAGTACACTTGTTTGAAAGAAGTGGGAGAATCGAGGAAGCGAATCTTGCAGTAGGAGCAATTACAGGTTTTATGCTAGCCTTGGCTTTAGGTGCTAGCGCATCAATTTCTCAAGGAGGGAATGCCCAAGTAACCTACGCCATAGAAGATGCTCTTAGAGCCTATAGCATGACTGTTTTCATGTCATTTTGGTTACTTTCTTTGGTACTTAGCGTAGTTCTAGTCACAGTCCTTCGTGGCCGAACTAAATTTATCACTCCAGGTACTGGACGTTGGTTCAAAGATCTTCCCGACGTTCTTCCAAAGGATGTCCCAATTGCCTTTGGCGTTTGGGCAATTTTACATGTTATCAGCTTGTATACCATTAAGCAGTTACCAGATAGTGACATGTACAATATTGGGGTATATTTAGGAAATTGGTGGGCTGTCGGAATAGGATTATTCATTCTATTAGCCGCTTACCTTCGAACAGAAGGATGGGCAGTAATTTCCGGTTTAGTTGCTGTAAATTTGGTAGTATATACACTTGGATTTATGCAGGAAAATTCGATGATTAATGAATTAATCAAATCAAATTCTTCACTTACTGATTCATTCAATCTCTGGTTTACCGATACTCGTGGAACAATGATGTGGTTCTCCCTATGGTTCTTCCTTAATTTTGCAGTGGTTGCTGCTGGAAGGAGAGGACGTTTTGGACCAGTCGCCTATCGACGAGAACCAGGAATGGCTAGCCAGTGGGTTGGTAGAAATGGATATCCATTGGTAGTTGGAGCCGCTTTAGTCTTCGGTTTCATGATTCGTGTAGTTTGGAATATTCTTCCAGCAATGAATGGTTCAGGTACTGGACTTTGGGATATGACTGGAGGTTCTGACCCTTGGTACATGAAGAGAGCAGTAGATTATGTTGTCATGCATCAAAGTCATTTCATTATTGATGCAGATCGTTACTATCCTCTAGGAGGAGTTAATCCTCGTCCTCCATTGTTCACTTGGAGTCTTGCTTTAGGTGGGATGGCGATTAATGCAATTACAGGAATTGAATTGGAAACCGCTGTTTGGTACAGCGTGGTAGCAATGCCTGCAGTATTTGGTGCATTGATTGTTCTTCCAGTTGCTGCATCAGCTCGAACTTTACATTCCAAGACCGCTGGAGGAATTGCGGCTTGGCTCATTGCTTTGATGCCTAGCCACGTAGGACATTCAACACTTGGACTAGCTGATCACGATGCCTTCGTGATTTTATTTATTTCCACAGCATTCTATTTTTGGATTAGAACTGTACAGACAATTGATGACAGTAAGTTGCTGAAGGAATCTGGGATTAATCCCATGTTCTTATTGAAAGGAATACAGGAGTCATGGAAAGTAAGTCCTCGGACAATGGTTCTTTCCACATTAGCTGGAATGTCATTTGCAACAACTGGCTTAGGGTGGAAAGGGTTCGTTTATGGTCCAGGAATTGTATTCTTGATTTTTGCAATTCAGATTGTTTTGAACATGTTCCGTAGAAGAGACAGTATGATGTTAACTGCTGCGGCATCTAACATGATGTTGATTTCTCTACTAATGGTTGTACCAGTTTATGGTCATAACCAGTTGAATCTACTCTTCGACCCGTCAGGTCTACAGCCTATGTTCTATATTGCTGGATTAACGATAGGTTTGGGTTGGGTTGCAACTTCGTTTAGAGACAAACCATGGTTACTCGTTCTAGGTGCTACAGTAGTTCTTGCATCTACTTTCGTAGGAATTCTTGCATTTTTACAATTTGTTCTAAAGATATACAACGGTTGGGATATTCTGTTTACTGGAGGATATTATTTCTCTGCTAACAAAATATTCGGAACTATTGCTGAAGCGCAGGCTCCTAATCGTGCAACTCTCTTTGCATCATATGGTCCTATAGTGACTCTAATGGCGGTTTCTTACGCTGTCAGAGGTATTTGGGTTGGATTGCGAAGAAATGATCAGAGTGAGATGTTCTTGGGTGGATGGGTAATTATTGCTGCATACATGGCTTGGACTGCTGGCCGATTTATTTTCAATGCAACACCTGCAATGGCTATCGCTGGTGCAATATCAATGGTCATGTTATGGAAGACAGTAGGTTCTGCTGAATTTGTAAGAGCATGGAGAAGAAAGGGCACCAGTACACCAAGTGCTAGAATCAAATCGGTTGGAAGTGCTGCTAGAGCCAGTCCAATACTTCCTGCTGTATTCTTGGTATTCTTGTTGGTTGCTTCTCAACATATGACTTATGGTTTAGATTCTGCAATTCCTCGTGGCAGTGAAGAGAAGGCAGATGTTGATTTTGCGATTCATAATTTCCCTCCGGAAATTTTCAGAACACCAATTCCATTTACATCATTGAGTTTACTGAGCAATAGTTATCCAGAAACAGGAACGACTGCGTATGATGCTTATTGTCAAGGATGCAGGTATATGGGTACATTTGGTCCCGGATTTAATGGGCAAGATTGGAATAGGGCATATGAATGGCTAGCCAATCAGGATACTGACGTATCATTCAGCGAAAGACCTGCATTCGTGTCATGGTGGGATTATGGGTTCCAAGCATTGGCTCAAGGGCAACATCCCTCCGTTTCGGATAACTTCCAATCAGGAATTCCTGCTACTGGTAACATGTTACTCGCAAATAGCCAAGAAGATTTGTTGATGTTGTTCATCGTCAATCTTGCAATGGGTGATATGGTGTACAATGGAGGTACTTTCTCCAAGGATTTCCAAAATGCATTAGGTACACATTTGTCTGATGCTCAAATCGATGAATTGTATGCAGTAATTTCTACTGGAGCAGACCAAGAATTCCTTCTTTCTCGTTCGATGAGTGTCATCGAAAGTAGTGGGGATACATATTTGCTCAATGGGCATCATCTTGATGAAAATGGATTTAATGATTTAACTGAAGTTTGGGAAGTGCACCATAATGGAGAAGTTATTTCAGATCCAGATAGTTCAGAGACCGCGGCATGGAAGAGTTTCAATGATACAGTGGGAACTGCAGCTGACCGTAGCAATGAGACCTCCCATTATGTGATAGGAGGTTATTGGTATACTTCTGATATCCTAGAAGGATTATCAGACCCTTCTACTGCTCTTCATCGTCAAAATGCTCGATTTGCATTAGCACGTCAGATGCTTCAATCTTCTTTGGACATAGACAAATTGGTTGATGTTTATCATCAAATCACTACAAATGTAGAATACGATGTTCCTTCATACGAAGGAGGTCCTGGTGAGACGTTAACTCGAAATCACGATATTCGATACTTTGCAGTAGATAATCGATTATACCCAGTTGGTGGATTGTACAATGCTATGGCAGGATACCATAGTTACAATCCTACTGGAATTTTCTATGCTCCAACTACTCTTTCTGGTTTAGACCCTGATATGTATATCAAGTCAGTATATCAGACTCAAAGAGGAGATGGACCAGTAATTCCTCGAACTCAAGTTGAGTACGAAGAAGAATACTTGTTAGATATGACAAAGCAAGCTAGTGGTGCAACTGTTGAGCCTATTGAATTAGTCGATATTGATTATCAGCAGAGATCGGACTTCTTTGATACAATGGTAGCAAGAACGTATGTAGGATACGGTTCTACCACTCTTGGCCTTTCAGGAAATCCATCTCAACCTGGTCAACAATTTGGAGGCGCTAAGGCTCAAGGAACACCTGATTCAGTCTTGCAAAATGCGCGTCCACTCCCTGGTGCTATGATGAATCACTTTGTGATTGCAAATTGGTACAATGATGGAACTGGAGAACCAGATAACGATAACAACAGCATTCCAGATATTCAAGAAAATGTTGGGTATGCAAATACTGGAACGAAGATTCTGAAATACTACTCTGGTGCGACTTTGACTGGAACAGTACAACTTGGTGATTTTGGCGTAGTTCCTAATGCTAGATTGCTTATTGAAAGAGATGCTTTCTCTGGAGAAGAAGAAGTTCAAAACAATGGCGAGGTAATTGATAGTGATCCTCGAGATTGGTGGGTTCCTATTGGTTCCGTTGATGCCGATGAGAATGGAGAATTCTCGTTCATTGTTCCTGCAGGAAGGATTCGAGTTTCTGCAATGACTGGCGTTGTTGACCTTCAATCTGATCGTGATGCAATTACATCTGCAAAGGGTAATCAAAATGCTTGGAACATGTGGGACGGCGATTTGATGGCACCATCCGCAAATGGAGTAAGAAGTATCAATCCAATTACTGCAATTCTAGGAAATGTTTCAGGACAACAGTGGTTAGGAGAAACATTCGTCAACGTTTCTGGTGCTGCTGGACATAGCAATGGTCAAGAAGTTGTAGATGTATCAATTGTAGTAGAAGCATCTGGAGTAACAGGCCAGATTGTATTTACTGGAAATGATGACTTTGAAGGGGACCCAGTTGCAGAATTAGATATTGAGATTACCAATATTTGGGACGAAATGGATGCAGACGGTTATTCTTTGAGAACCAGTAATGGTACCATTACCGGCGAAGATCTTCGATTCAGTGGAGAAGGTGAAGCTATGTTCACTGGACCTGGCGAGGTTGTGGCTAGTGGAACTATTTCTGTTTCAGAATTTACTGGAAACTATACTCGTACAATTCTAAATGGGCACTCCTTTACTGGAAATGGTGTCTTTGAAGGGATTGGTGAATTGATTGGTACTGTATATCATGAGGATGGAACTGAAGTTTCCAATCCTGTAGCCTGTAACAATGAAACCATCCCTAATGGTGAATTTGTTTGTTTGATGAATGGCACCTCTGATGAATATCGCATTATTGGTAAGGTAAAGGCAGATGGTAGATTTACATCTAATGGAAGTGCATTGTTTACTACTTTCATGGATCGTCGTTCATTTACAGGAACAGGTTCTTTCTATATTGATGATAGTGATTCAACACTAGATCATTATGGCATTTTCAATGGTTCTGGGACATTTGTTGGTACAGGTACATTTAGTGGCGACATGGTCAAACCTGGAAGTTTCCACTTAATTGATGCAATTCCTGGAGAGTATTTTGTTGAAGTTACTTATCCTAATGGGGAGACTAGTGTAATCCCACAACCATTGGTTGTTCAGAACGAACCAACAGAGGGAATAGTACTTTCAGTTCCAGCGGCTCATGTTTCCGGAACAATAGAAGATGAAAATGGTACTGCATTGCCAGGTAGAGTACATCTTGTTGGACCTAATGGTAGCGCTACAGACACATCACTTTCTTGTAATGAAGCAGGATATGCTCCATGTTGGATTGATACTGATGAAAACGGTTCATTTGAATTTGGACCTGTTACAAAGGGTAACTATTCACTATTGGTTGACAGTGATATGGACGGTTTCAGTGAGACCTTCAGGATGTTTATGGTAAATGATGACGATGCACAGAATGTCACATTGGATAATCCAATTCCTACATTCCATGATATCCACTTCCATTTGTTTGATGATGGACTTCCAGTAGAACTCGATGAAGGAGATTCGATCAATTTCACAAATGCATACATTGACGACATGGATCCAGTAATCGCTCTATATGATGAAACAACCCAGATGTATAATGTAGAAATGCCTCCTGGAGTGTGGTCTGTAACTCATGCCTTGAATGGAAGCAAACAGTTCTTTTCAGAATTTGATTTCACCGATACTAATGCTGGACCTCAAAACATTACTACTCAATTCAATTATGTTGAAAGTACAATCGTATCTGGATATTTGACCTATGTTTTAGATGCAAATAAGCCAGAAGCAGATTTACTTCCTTTAGCTAATGGAATCGAAGTCACTGCACATTGGGGTTCAATCGAAGTTTCTGCATTGACCGATATTAATGGAATGTTCAACATGCTACTACCAGTGGGGGTTGAAGCGAATTTCACATTCCTAACAGTCTCCAGTCAGATGACTGTTTCTGAGAAGCATGTTGTTGTCGAGGATATGATTCTCAATTTGACGGCAGAACCCAGTACAATCATTGGAGGATCAGTAGATATGAATCGTCTCGGGAATCAATATGATATTGGAATTGTTGATTTCAGGCCTATTCAAGTGGTTGCTACAAGTCCAGAAAACTCTGGGTCTTTTGTTTATGATGTAAGTCCTGATGGAAGATTCAATGGTCGAATTTTACCTGGAGAATGGACTCTTGATGTTCTCGATGAGAGAATGAATGTGACTTCTTTACTCATTAATCATACAGATAATAATGAGTCATACGATATTATGGCATATCCTGAGAATATTACAGTTGATGTTCATATCTTCACAGATCATTCCTTGGATAGAAATGAGACAAATGGAACTATGAGGACCGTGGCTTTCCAATTAGTTCCTATAGAAGGTTCAACTCATGGAGTTGTAGTAGATGTCTTGGATAATGGTACTGAATGGATTTCTGATGGTGTAGCTAGAGTTTCAGTAGAAGCAGGTGCATATCGGGTAGTGTTAGGCCAACAAGATCCATTAGATCCTAATTCTACAGTTTGGAATACAGGATTTGTCGGAGATATCCCTGAGGGCGTATATGGGCTAAGTAATGGAACTGAACAATTGATAGTGCCACTTGCACCTGAATGGTTAACTCATGTCAACCTTACAAATCAGTCAGGTGGACAAGTTGCTCAGCGAATTATTACATTCATTTCTGTAGATGATTCTTCTGCATCTTTTACTAAGTATGTTAACGAAAGTGGAGTAATTAGTGATTATCTTCCTGAAGGAGATTGGATTGTTGCTGTTGACCCATATATTTCGGGTTCAGATCAAATGGCAGTGTATAGGGGATTGATTTCAATCGGTGAATCTACGGCTCCTGTAGATCTATCAATACAAACGGTTACTTCAGCGCATTATCAAATTAATTTGACAGATTCATCTAATGAGCAGGCTCTACAGAGTTATGTTTTGACAGCTAATAGCGATGATGGACTTGGTGAAATTACATTATCATCAACAGGTGAAGATGGTCTTGTTGATATTCATTTAATGCCTGGAAATTGGTCGGTTTCATTGAATCGAACAGATGGTCAGACGAGATGGATTATTGATGACTATAGTATCGGTGATTTGGCAAGTAGCAATGGTTCTGAAGAAATATCTGTAGAAGCTGACCGTTGGGTAAATCTTGGAGGTAATCTCTTCTGGGATCTTGATAATGACGATTTGTATGATGCAAATGAAGGTGTAGGTGGAACAAATGTTACAATCACTGATAATTTGACTGGTGAGTCGGTTGTCGTAGTTAGTAATGATGAAGGAACATGGTCCGAATTTGTACAAGTACAGCGAAATTTCACAATTTCAGCAGAGAAAGAAGGCTTCAGTTCTAATCAAGAATTCGTGGAAATAAATATTGATACAGTAAGTCTAGACTTAGAAATGAATGCTGCATCAGTTTCTGTTTCGGGAGTTGTAGATATTCTCCCCGCAGAACGTTGGAGTGAGATTTCATCGTCTACCTCAATAGTTCTTCATCCAGGTATTGGATTTGAAAGACAATCAGTTTCTCCCGATTTGGTAATGGTAGATGGAAATTGGACAGGTGAATGGTCTGCAACAATTGAACCAGGTGATTGGGTAGTTTATGTGGTATATGAGTCAACAGATCTTTCTGAATCACAAGTCGGTGTTGCAGCATTAGATGCAAGCATAAGTGATGGTGGTGAAGTGAATATCACCTTAGAAACTGCAGGAAAAATCAGAATTGGAACTCAATGGACCGATTTCGAAGGCTCTCAATACACATTAGCAAATACTTCTGTTGATGGAGCAATGATGCATTCTTCTCCATTTGTTAGCATGAATCTTGTATCGAAAGGAGCAGGATGGAATTTAACCGTTGATTCTACAGGAAGCATTGAGATGTTGATGCCTGCTGGAACAGTGAGCATGGAAAGTGAATTCCACACTACTGAGAAAGATACTGTGATGGAATATTCTGCAGGACAATCTGTGACTGTTGGGGAATCTCAGGAATCTCCATTATCAATTCTTGAATTCAATCGTCGAGAAGATCGCTCTCTTAACATCACAGTTGTTGATGCAGTAGGCGAAGAAAATGAATTAGATGGGGCAGAAGATATTGTCTTATCCCCTGCTGGTATTTCCTACGACCCTGTTACATTCACTTTCAATGTTGATTTCGAAGGAACTACTGCTGTAGAAACTTATACTGTTTCAGCAGATATTGTCGGTAGTGATTCTTCATATTGGACTTTAGAACTTAGAAATGAATCAATCTCTAATGAATCTGCTGATGGGGCTTGGAATAGCACTTTGACAGTACAAATGGGTCTTCAAGAGGAAGTGGATCAAAATCTTGGTTTAATATTAAGAGTGACTGGGCCTAACCAGACAGATGCACGACATGCTGACTTAGGTCATGCTTTGAATATCCGCTTGACTGCTAGTGATGGGTCAGTGTACAATGAAAGGGTGACTGTTCGTGTTCCTCAGGCATATGACATTGGCTTTGATGATTCTTCAATTCAGCCAGTTTACGGAGTAACGCCTGGAGATACTACAAGAATTGAAATGTCTATCAAAAATAATGGGAATGGAGACGATACAATTTCGGTCAACCTCTCTACTTTAGCTCCTTCTGATTGGAATGTTCTTGGAGCATCGGCGATTACTATGTCTGCCGATTCATTACAAACTTACAGTTTCGATGTAATCGTTCCCTCAAATGCTTCTGCTGGAAAATTCGATGTGACCTTACGTTTGTTATCTGAAGATGGTGAAACAACTTCCAATCGGACGATTCAGGTCGAGGTTGCTCGTCCAATTATCGAGATTGTCAAAGATTCTTGGACCACCGAATCTAGCACTCCTCCTTTGGCTGGACAAGTGACGGAAGTCTTTGTATCCGTAAGGAATAATGGAATTGTTGACGCCTCAGATATTGTTCTTGAGGCAGTATTGAAAGATGGTCCTAATGATGAACCAATTGAATCATCAAGACTTTCTTCTTCGAAGGATATTCCTGCTGGAGAGATTGTCAATTATTCGTTTATGGTTGATTATTCTGATTGGAATTCTGGTGAATCACCTTGGTTAGAATTTACTGTAAATAGTTCAGGACAGGTTTTCGATAATCCTCAACCAGTTGCAGAATATTATACTGAATCTTTGGCGGCTCCAGGTGCTGAATCTACATCTACTTGGCTACCTCTGTTGGTGATTGTAATAGTGGGACTAATCCTGTACGGAGCGACAAAGGTCCGTGGCGGAAGACGACCATTCTGATTTTAACGAAATTTGGGGCTTGATTCTTTGCCATTAGACACCAGTAAGGTGCAACTTCTTCCGGAACCGGAAGACCCTGGAATGATGACGGTAATCGATTGGGATGCACCTGGTTATGACGAGATTCCTTCACGTCTTATGCAATCTCCCAGAAATGAGAAATCATGGAGAGGATTTGCTCTTGTTGTATTCTTAGCAATAATTGTAGTGGCTTATCCTACAATTGAGTCTATACTTTTTGGACCATTAATCCCTACTTCTGAATGGGCATTTGAAGATACAGGTGTGAGAGAACTTCAAACCGAGAATCTTGACGGTTCTGGAGTTCACATATGTATGGTTGATACAGGCATCGATATCTCACATCCCGCGTTAACAAATGTAAGTTTGGCGGGATTTCTTGATTTAGTCGGAGACAACCCCGACGGCCCTCCAGTTGAATATGGAGTTGATCATCATGGTACAATGATGGCTGGAATTTTATTTTCGAAAGGTGCATTCAAGGGTATATCTACTGGTGCAACATTATCTGTGGCTGCAGCACTTGGTCCTACTGGATATTCTGTCAAAGACGGAGCAGTAGGTGAAGCAGTAGAATGGTGTTGGCGTACTCAAGGCGCAGACATCATCAGTTTGTCATTAGGGGGAGAGGCAGATCCAAATATGGCTATAGGTGGCCCAACAGTTACTTCTGTTAGAGATGCTTTAGAAGCTGGTATTTTTGTAGTAGCAGCAGCAGGGAACCAAGGAGAAAATTCTTCTGACGTGTCTACTCCTGCATCGATAGAACAAGTAATTGCTGTTGGAGCGATAGATCGCAATGGAATTGCATGGAAGGACACCTCAAAAGGCGCAGATTCAATGGATGGAGATATAAGATTGGACCCTCATAAGAAACCTGAAGTTTCGGCCCCTGGATTAGATATCATTTCTACAAATGACCCTTCTTTGAGTATTCCATATGCATCAAGTAGTGGAACTTCAGTATCAACTGTGTTTGTAGTAGGTTCTCTTGCATTGATTATGGAGAAGCACGGAGATTCCATTCAACAATATGAGCAAATGAATGGAAGTAGTGCAAAGATCGATTTAATCAAAGAATCATTATGGCAATCGATGAATGAGGAAGAGCATAATCTTCGGACAGGATATGGGTCTTTGGACGCACTTTCGTGGGAGCAAAATATCGAAAAATCGCTACCTTGAGCCCCTTTTTAATCATATAAATAAGATATTAAATAATTAAAATGATATTAATTATGATATTTTAAAAGTAAAA
>PAOZ01000014.1 GCA_002708695.1 Methanobacteriota archaeon
AAAGATACTGTATTAATTCGGTATGTTTGGATTTTATTATGGAGGAAAGTGAATGACTAGATTCTTCTCTTCAAAGACATATGGTCACGATAGAGGACTTTCTGCAGCATTTAGACAATGGCGTGCAGATAGCCATTGTAAGTTTGTGCATGGCTATTCTTTAGAATTCGAATTTGTTTTTGGAGCAGATAAGTTAGATGATAATAATTGGGTAGTCGATTTTGGCGGTTTGAAAGATTTAGAAGCTTGGCTTAGGCTAAATTTTGATCACAAGACATTAGTTGCATTTGATGACCCTCAGATCTCAGTTTTCGAAGAAATGCATGATATTGAAGCCATTGATATGGTAACGGTAGAAGCAACAGGTTGCGAGATGTTTGCTAAAATGGCAATGGAATATGCAAGCGAATTAATTCAGAAAATTTACGGTGAAAGGTGCTGGGTTGAAAGTGTGACAGTTCGAGAGCATGGTGCTAACAGCGCGATATGTAAGAGAACTAGTTGATAGATTAGTTAATGGAAATAAAAGAATCAGAAAATTAATCTTCAAATTCTTCTAGTGCTTTAGCAGCATCATTGAGAATTCCTAGTAATCGATGTGCTTCAAACTCATCTGGTGCACTTCTCATCAATGTCCGAATCAATTGCTCTTCTGCACCACGCTTTTTACTTTCATGTAATGGTAGTGATTGAGCGATTCGTGCAGCAGTTTCTCTCATATTTCTTCGTTGATCAGGATTCATCATCGGTTTTTCCTCATCTGTTGAATCATTGATTTTAGTATACATTGAATATGCAACAACAGTCACTGCATGTGATAGATTGAGAATTGGATAACCTTCCCATGATGGAATTGTCAAAAGAAGATCGCATTGACGTAATTCATCCTGAAGAAGTCCCATTCCTTCTGGTCCGAAAACGATAGCTAATCTACCGGTTAAACCTTGGAAATTTTCAATTAATTCATTTGGATTAAGGAAATGTCTGAATTGTATTTTTGATCCTAATTCTCTTTTTCCAGACGTACCAATTACAACCGAAACATCTTGCATACAAGATTCCCAATCATCATGAATCTGAGCATTTTCTAGTACGGATTGAGCATGTTTTGCCCTTTTACGAGTTTCCTCATCCCATTCTCCGTCGTGACCAATTACACGTAATTTGTCAAAACCAAAGTTTAGCATCCCTCTACATACTGCTCCGATATTTCCCGAAAATGCTGGTTTCACTAATACGAATACTACCTCAAGCGGGTATTCAGGTAGAGGAATATCTAGTCGGTTGCCCACTGAGTTCGCCTCTAATCGCGACGTCTCTGCACATAACGAGTAATATATCCTGCAATCCAATTTCTCATTCGCTTATTGGAAACATCAGTATACTGTGAAACTAAGATTTTGTTGTTATCAAAATCAGCATTAAACTGATCCGGATACATCTCTACAAGAATAAGTGCTCTACTTTTGATAAATGATGGTCGAATATTGCCCATTCAAGATCCCTCCTCATCATTTTCATCATCAATTTTTACTTCGATAGGAAAGCCTTCTTCACGAGTTACGACGACATTGATTCTTCGAGGAGGTTTTTGCATTCCTCTCTCCCAAATTTTATGATTTACTGTTTCATCAATCCAAATAGTTTCATCATTTGTAACCTTCATGTGACGAACAACATGGCGCTTAACTTCCTCCATGGCTCTATTTGCACGATTTGTTCTAGGAACCTTCCAAGCTCCACGTAGAGGAATTGTCATTCTTCTTACATCTGCCATTTCCATCACCTTTGAAGTTTTGATCTACGCCAGTTATGGCGTTTAGGATGAGATTGCACCTTTCGATTAGTACGGAGAATAACCCAGACAGGAACACGCCTATTGGTTTTAGCGACCTTGTTTAGTCGCTGTTTTTTTCCAAATGTTTTCCTTGACGACATAATTCCACCTACTTATATTTCTGGAGTAGCAATTTTTCCTGCAACACGGTCTAAAAGAGAGTGTCCGGCAGGGGTAATTACTCTACCAAGAGTCTTGTTTCCTGCAGGATTCGTTTTCAGAGTTGTAAGGCCTGATTGATCAAGTTGCTGAAGAATCTTTCTTGTGATATTGCGAGAACCAGTAACTGCTTTGTTTGGTTTAACTCCACGATTTTTTACTCCTCCATACATTTGTGCAAGATGATTGGTACCTATTGGGCCATGGATTGCAATCTTTCTAAGCATTGAAGCGGCTCTGGTTTCCCACCAATCGTCCTGTACAGGAGGCATTTCTCGATGAGTACCAGTCTTCACATCTACAGCCCAATCTGGAGGACTTACATGCTCAAAATTATCCATTTCTGCTCTTAATGCAGCAACCAAATCGGTTGGCGGAACATCACGGTATGACGTCATCGTATCACCAAAAGCAACCCAGCGACCTTCATCGTGTATATGAACCCTGTGAGGTAACCGTTAGCCATATCGTACGTGAACTATACATTATCAATAGGTGAAAAGCATGGATTTGAAAGGCAATTGGTCTTGGGACTAACGTGCGAAGGGCCCTTAGTCAGAATCCAAACATGCTTCGAACCATAATTGGTCTCGGGCTTACTTTGGTTCTAATCCTAAGTTATGCAGTATATTCTGCAACTTTAGATTCAGCATTTTATTTAGCGAAGACATCGAATGTAGAAACCTCTATTGAAATTTCAGATGACCCAGTTAATGGGACATATACCTTTGAAACCAATACTGCGATTACATGGCTGAACATATCGATAGATAATTCTCCAGTTGGAACAACATTGGAAGTTTCTTCACTTGGTGGCGTGTGGTGGCATCATCCTGAATTAGGAAATCAAGATGGAGATAGTCCATTCCAATGTTTTGCTGCTGATACATCAGATTATGAAGGGTTAGTAGAATATTGCGTAGAATCGTCAACTCATTCAATTGATGTTCAAAGCATGTCAGAAGAATTTAGGGGTATTTTATCAAAAGATTTGCCACTTACAGGTGCTTGGGCATTCATTGCAGATAATTCAACAGAAGCGAATAATATTGCAAACATTACGATTACAGATTCAATTTTGCCAAGAACTTGGACACTACAGATGTATGATGACGATGGGTCACCCGTGAATACTAGTGGAATGGGGGTGAGCGTATCAATTGTACAACATGAAATAATCGATGTTTCACCTTACCGTATTGATCCTGTGACAGAGATGATTTGGGGCATGACTGCGTTGATAGGTTGTTTTGGAATTGTATTGATTCTGCCAACTACTCTATACTTGGCCGCCTCTGCAAAATCAAAGAAAGCAGCAGAAATAAACGCAACAAACGAATCAGAGTAATCGCCGTGTTGTTCATTAAGTCGTCAGTAGATGAGCATGTATGAACGGAAGGCGGGGACGTCCGGCTATCGGTTTGGTGCTTTTGCTGATTTTTGTCTCTATGCATCCTTTAGCTACTGCCACTTCACCTCGAGCAGCGGTCGATGTGACTCCTGCAACATTTACCTCATCATATGCCTCTAGTGCTGATGCCACTCTCTATGATACATTATCTCGTTCTACTTCATTGATTAATCGACCAGGAAATTTATGGATAATTGATGGAATGTTGAATGTCCAACACACACTAACCGTAGGTGTTGAGAATCTCGGAACATCTTCAGTTTCGAATGTAGCAGTTGAGATTGTAGTTTTGCATGATGAGTACGATGGATTTGAATTGTTTAATACCACTGTGTTTAGTAGTACAATCAATAGTCAAAGTTCACAAACAGTTTCTACAACATGGGTTCCAACATATAGCGGAAATCACACTGTAAGAGTTACCACAAATCATGCATCAGACACAAATCCATCTAACGATATTGGGTATTCGACAATTACAATTGGATATCTATACGAGAGATGTGAAACATCATCGACATGGAGCAGGACCTCAAATTGGCGCATCGATTCAGATAATTTGCTTAATGGGGCATCGTCGTGTAGGATTGGAGGCCCGACAGCCACGTCCAATTATGGAAATATGTGGACAGAGACGTTACGAAGTCCAGTTTTTGATTTTTCAGATGCTCATCCTAATCCAACAAATGGATATGGTTTAGGATTTTTCTATACTGGAAATGTAGTACAGGGAGATACACTTCAGGTTAAGGTTTCATCGGGTGCGAATGTAGCTAATTTGTTACCTAATGGTGGTTTATCTGGAGAGGTTAGTGGACAACCTCAGAGTTGGTTGATTCAACTTAGCACTGTAGCAGGTCGAGGTGTTCCATGGTTGGAAATACCACCTTCTGTAATGGGTCCACAGTCAACGATTGAGTTTGTTTTCACTTCAGATAGTACTGGAAACGAAGTTGGATATTGGATTGAAGATATAGTGTTGTTTTACGATCAAAAAGCATCTTCGAATGAATTTGGACTTGATTTACAAGGTTCACCAACGGCAACCTCTGCACGAGGAGAATGGTCTGATATGGGATTCACTGTGCGAAATACAGGTAATATTACTGACAAATTTACTTTAGAAGCAGTTGGATTACCTGCTGAATGGGAATCTCGTTTTACCCACCCAAGTGGTAGCGGTCTATTAGAAGGGACTGAAATTACAATTTTACCTGGAGAATCTAGGAATTTTAGGTTACAAACAAAGCCCCCAGAAAGCGCGTCAACTGGTTCAATTCAGGGTACAATAAATGTACAAAGTGTTCAAGAAAATAGTGCTACTGATTCGCTATCCTTCACAGCAGGTGTAGCTCCAAATTATCAGTCACAATGGTCATCTATTTCTTCTTCTCCAAAATGTTCTCCAGGTAATGTTTGCAGTCATTCGATTTTGTTAGAAAATATTGGTGATGGTAGTGATACGTTTGTTATTTCAGTTGACGAAATTTCTGTGCCAACAGGTTGGGCATTCGGAATCTCATCGACACAAGAGTCATCGATTACTCTTGAGCCAAGTCAAACTGAAGTTGTTGATTTTACCATGGCTGTGCCATCTGATGCATTGCCAGGTGAAACAGCAGTTGTATCAATAGTATCAACAAGTCAAGCCGATTCTAATTCAGAGGCAAGACAGCAACTAACTATTGAAGCAAGCATGATTTCTGATATTAGGATAATACAATCTTGGGATAGTCTAGATACATATATTCAACCAGGTGAGTCCATTGAATTGGAATGGGAAATTCATAATGATGCAGGTAGGTTGGATCAAATTGAATTTAATTGGACATTGGAAGGTGCCCAAACATGGGTAGTATCATTGTCCGGCCCTTCAACAGCATCTATTGCAGCCGGCTCTTTTACAACAATGCGCGTATCTATGCATGCACCTATTGATGGGCATGCAGGTGATCCAGCACCTATAATCACTCCAAAAGTAACTTCCACAAAATCATTGATTTCGTTTAGTGGTGAATCTGTTACTGGTCCTAGGATTGCCCAATTTCATTCATTATCAATGGACATATCATCTGATGGATTTGTAGCATTCTTGCCTGAACAGCCTACTCCAATTCATTTCACAGTAAGAAATCATGGAAATGGTGTTGATAGGGTAAAAATTTCTGTAGATGGTTTGCCCACTGGATGGACAACAAATATGTTGGTTGATGGCGATGCTAGTGATTCGATATTTGAAATTGATTTAGCTGGATATTCTGGTGATGTTGCAAATATTACAATTATAGTAATTGCAGATGCGTCAATGAGTCCTGGTTCAGAATTATGGCTAACAATCAGTGCTGATTCTGAAATGTCCCCTCTGTCTTCTCCGCCATCAATTACCCAAGTTGGATATGTAGATGTAATAAAATCACATATTGTAGGAGAATGGGAAATTCAACCAGAGAATGTAAGATTAGGTGGCATGGTAAATTCAAGTTATTCGATTACAAATAATGGAAATGTGGTAGATTCAGATTTACGAACTAAGGTATCAATTTCACCAGTAATTCCTGGTTTAGAATTGACGATTTTTATAGATGGAACGGAATATCCTTCTAACGAATTCATTCCTCTAGATATATCTCCTGGATTCAAAAGTATTGTTGATGTATTGGTTACAATTGATGAATCTGTATCTTTAGGAACCGAGATTACGATTACCAAATATGTTATTGGCGGTGACTCTGACTCGCCTCAGCAATCAGAAGAAAAATTGGTTTTTGCAATTACAGAAATGAGGTCATTATCATTGGGTAATCCCCCTATTAATTCAATTGAAATGGGGCCGAGTAGTCGTTCCGATTTAACATTGGAAGTCCAAGGGAAATCAACACAGGCAGAGCAGGTGTATGTTTTGATAATCGCTCCTAATGGTATAGACGTGAAATGTACACCTCAAAATGGCGAAGGAATACCTACAGTAACAATTCAAGAATCGGCTGATGTGAATAATGTTCAGCAAATACAATGTGAGGTAATCACAGACGTTGATTATTCAGAGGGACAAATAGAATTTACATTTATTGCATCTGATGAAGAGGAAATTGGTAAATTTATTACTCAGGTTTACAGGCCAGAAGTTGAATCTCAAGGATTTGTAATTGCAGGTGCGGATCCTATGATTATTGGGGGCTCATTAGTCATAGTTGTGTTAGCTGTCGTATCATTAGTCATTGCACTGCGATTAAGAAATAGAATTTCTGATGAAGAAGAAATGGAATATTCAGAGGAAGATGTGGAAGAAGAAGTCCCAGATCAAGTTCTTACATATTCCTCTATACCTATGAATAATGAAACAGTTATTGCAGCATCTCCATTACAACAATGGACTGATGAAAATGGCTATTCATGGAGAACAATGAGTGACGGTAGAACCCAGTGGTGGAATGGTTCCGATTGGGATGATTATGCTTGATTATATTGCTTCAACAATATAGTAAATTCCACTAGCAACTATTCCCACCATTATTGCATTATGAATTGTATCAGATTTCATTTTTTCAAGGAATAATTTTCCTACTTGAACTCCCAATAATGCACATATTGTTAGTGCAATAAGTAAATCTATATTTTCTAAAACTTCAGTATTATTGAAAAAAATGTAAACTGGAATTCTAGTAAGATCGACGCAAAGAGCTAGGATACTAGCAGTAGCCGCATAAGCCATTTTATCGCTTAATCTACGCTTTAGAAACATGGCTCGAAGTGCACCTTGATGTCCGGATAGGCCACCCATGAATCCAGAACCAAATCCACCAATTCGATCATTAGCCTCAGGAATTCTGTATCCTGTCCATCCTTCACTAATCGTAAGTATTGGAAGAATGACAAGAAAAATTCCAATGATTAATAATAATGAATCTTGAGGAAATTGACTTTGAAGTAATGCACCAAGTATGGCTCCAATTACTAACCATATACCATATCTCTTGAAGGCATCAACATCAAGATGTTCTTTGAGAATGAATAATTTCCATCCATTGTGCGCTCCATGTATTACCGCTACTATTGCCACCGCTTCGTGTGGTCCCAATACAAATAGAACCAGAGGTGTAAGCATTGTTGAAAGACCAAATCCCGCCGGAACTGTAAGGGCCGCAGCGACAAATGCTCCTACTGAAACGAATAAGAGAATCCCGATATCCATAGTTACTCCTCTTCAATGTGTAACCATTCAAAATTTTGTTCGGGTAATTTATGGCTAGAAATTTTATGATTAATATTGGGTTTATCAACATGGATTTCAATTAATCCATTTCTACCTAGGCCATCTATTGCAGTCGCAGTTCGCTCTTTCACAGGTGCAATATCTTCCTTGAAAATTGAATCAAGTTCTATACATATCTCTTCAAAATTTTTAGTTCCGTCACAAAGTTCCCATACAATTGTCATCAAAGGGTCCATTGGTCTTCTAAGAAATTTTGAACCTCCAAGAATTCTGTGAACTAATTTTTCAATCCTTCCAAAATTCTTGGGAGTGAAGAGTATGGCAATTCGTCCTTCTCCTGATGGAGGTCCACGTCTTGTATCATAGCCCCATGGAATTTCATTTCGTACTGGGTAACATCCAACTAAATCATTTGGAGTTAACATTTAGTTCACCAATCGGAAATCCATGTCCAAATTACTAGTACGATCATTAATGTTGATCCTAGAATAGCAGTGAATCTAGTAAATTCTCTCTTTTCTGTAAAATTTCTTGCCCACCAAGTGGCTACTCCAAGGACACTACAAATTGCCAAGATGAGCCACCAAAGTGGAGGGGGCATGGCACTGACAGATTGTCATAAGAATTGAAGGAATCGGATGTTAACATAGGCGTCATTCATGAACTATGGATACAGCGACTTAACGTGGCTTGGTGGAATACAGTCGACGAATTCCTACAAAAAGTAGGACATTTGTCCGGTATGTCAATTAAGAATTCATTTGCCAGAATTGCGATTATTGAAATTGTTCTATTGATATTGATAGTTCCTGCAATGTTTTTGCCATTATCAATGAGATTGTTAGGTTTAATTTCTGCAATTTCAGCATCTATTTTGGTATTGTCAGTGCATCGAGTTTGGTCAGCAGATGAGAGGAGACGCCGCGAGATTGCCAATAGAGTAATGGACGGTGACCCCGATATCGGTAATGATCACAGAATCGATGTTCTGGTTGCTAGTCTACATTTGCTTGTTATTGTCCCACTATTGCTTCAGAGAACCGACGAAGTATTCGATATTTATTCAGTTGATAATGAGAATTTTCGAGTTTGGTTTTGGTTTGGAATGGATCTTTTTTCTCGTAGTCTCTTGGATTGGGCAGAAGTCTATGAAATTCGTTTTTCAGGTGTTAACTCTTCTAGTATGGCAGGTAAACATTTAGTTCTGTTTCTTTTGATTTCAATCGATATACTATTGATACAGTCAATTATTCGATTAATAGGAATTCGAGGTACTATTCGCGAGGGTGTAAGTGCAGCAGCAAGAGATCCTGAAACGGCCGCAAGAATTGGTAGACGAGTAAATAGAGCATTGTTGAATTCAATTTTTGATACAGATAATGTAGAGGAACGCAGGAATAGAATTAGGGCACTTGCTATTACTGGAGGGCCAAATGAAGTAGAATCATTATGGAAATTACTTTCTGATGATTCAGTACGAACAGAAACATTAGCTACATTAATTCGAATAGGTAATATTGATCAATCAAATCGATTGATTTCTTCATCCAATCCTACTCTTCGAGCGTCTGCACTTCAATGGATGATACGATGTTCAAATGGTCCACATTTTTCAAGAATAATACAGTTAGAAAATGACCCATCTCCTAGCATTAGGATTTCAGTTCTTGAATCATTAGAAAATGCTCCATTGGAAATCGCCACTCCATCTATCATTGGTTCACTAAATGATCTTGATGAAGATGTAAAAATTGAAGCCAGTAGACAACTTCGAAGATTAGATTCTGATAAAATTCTAAAACATGCTCCTAAACTATTGGATAGTCCATCTATTGCTTGTAGGATTCATGGAGTAGAAGCACTTGCAGTAGTTGCCGATGGAAGAGTAGTGCCGCATATCGTTAAGATGTTTGAGGACGAAGATGAAAGAGTAAAGATTGCTGCTCAGCAAGCGCTAGAACACCTTCAAAGATTAGCAAAAAAAGAATCGAATGACGAGATTATCTAACTAATCCGTCTATCATGGCATCAATTGTCTCTGGGTTTGCATCTTTATTCCGTCCGGATAAACATGAACGCCCGATTACATCTGCACCAATGAAAGAAAATTGTTGCCTCATTGCCATAATTACATGTGCGCCTCCTCCTCCACTGTGAGTACCTAGGCCAACCGGTTTACCTGTGCACATTGAACGAAAACTCTGCCAATCCAAAGACATCCACGCAATTGCATTGTTCAGTGTTGGAGGGTATGAACCGTTGTACTCTGGTGCTAATACTACCCAAGCATCTGCATCTGTCATTTTCTGAATTAATTCTGAAAGATCTGGTGCCTGTTCTGGATCTTTAGAACGTGCCATCGTGAACATTGGTAAGTCAATTTCAGATAAATCGATAATTTCCGTTTCATGCCCTTTTTCTTGTGCATTATTCGAAAACATTTCAGCCAATTCATAGTTGGTACCGGACGTTGCAGTAATCATCAGAAAGCGTGCCATGATTGTCCGAGAGGCTATGTGTACTTCATAATTCTTAATTTATTGAATAATATGCATGGGTCAGGTTCAGAGAACGCTTATTGAGGAACAGAACGACCGCCATTCGTTAATATGGTCTCGCACGGGCACCAATACTGTCCTCATTGTGATTATGAGTTAGTAGGTGAAGAACCCCTTTGCCCTTCTTGCTCAGGTGCTTTATTTGGTGTAGCAAGACGACAGACTAAGTCAGAAATTGCAAAAGATACAGCGAAGGAATTAGCTAACCGAACAACTAGTGCTATTTCATCAGTTACCGAGAAGGCAGGATCCATTGGTAAATCTGCTATATCAACAGTTAGTGATGGATTTGATAAAGCTTCGTCAAAGATTGGAGAAAGTGTCTCGACATTACGTGGAAACAATGAATCTGTAGAAGATAATGGTATGATTCCAATTTTTGATGCAGATGATGAACCGGAAGATAATATTGAAATTAATTCAACTCAAATTTCTAATGAGTCAATTGACGAGACATCACGTTTGGTATTGGAAGGCGAAGCATTGGCAGCAGCTGGTAAACCCCATGAAGCGGCTCACATTTTTCGAAATGCAATCGCAAGTGATCCAACAAATGCAGATTGTTGGTTTAACCTAGGTGTTGTACAAGAACAGATGGGCAATGCTGACGAATCGATAAAATCGTTTCATGTTGCATTGGTACATGAATCCAATCACGGTCCAGCGATGGCGAATTTAGCCGTATTACTTGATGCGATTGGCGATGATGGTGCATCGAATATGGCAAAAAAAGCATTAGAACATTTTCCAGGTCATCCTGTTTTAGTCAAAATTAGTACTTCAGATTCAGTTCTTGAACCTACAATTTCTCCAGAAAGTTCAACCCCATCGCCGAGTGCTGGATTAGTAATTGGCACTAACACGTCACCTGTTCAAGAACTTACTGTCTCTGAAAATGAAGAATCTATTCAGGATGAATCAAATCAATTGGATGAAATTGAACATGTAGAAGAATCTCCTTCTATTGATACTTACCAATCAACTATTGAAACATGGGGGCCAGACCAAGATAATGAAATGAATCGAGCTGCTGAGATGCTTAGAAGTGGTGCTAGTTTAGATGTAATTGCCATGATTGAAGGAGATTTTATCCAGCGTTATGGTAATCAAGCTCGTCCCTACAAAATTCTAGGTGCTGCATATGCTCTCCAAGATCGTGTAGAAGATGCAATATCCTCGTTTACTACTGGATTGAATATTGACAACAATGATGCCCCTGGATGGTATAATCTTGGTCGTTTACATATTAGAAATGGTCATCAAGATGCTGGATTTACATGTTTTACAGCATCGCAAATGGTTGATTCAACTCATATCGCATCAGCTCGGGCAATTGTAGAATATCTTCAGGGTACTACTGATTATTCAAAATTGGTTCCTGCGTGGATACATTTGTCAACGTTGGAAGATTTAGGTGATTCTGCACCTGAACTTGCTAGAATATTGGTTGAAATTGGAGAAGGTGAAAGCATCATGATTGAGTCAAATCCAGATTTACCTCGCACATTACCTGAGGGGCCTGAATTAGGGCAAACAGCAGTTGAGTTGTTGAAAGATGATGAATCCGAATTAATGGTTAGAGCCCTATCATTAGCAGGAAATCATACTGAAGCAACAAGAATATCTAAATCAATATTGGAGAGAAATACTGATGATTCATCTTCTTGGAGATTAATGGCTAAGGTATTGGATGCACAAGGTAATTCAGACAGAGCATCTCAGTGTCGTGATAAAGCGAATAAATTGGATGGTTCAACAGATATAATGCCCGAGGAGAGCGTTATTACCAATGATGTGGTTCCTGAATCATTGAATAATTCTGAAGAATCACTATTAATTTCTAATGAAGAAAGTACAACTGAATCGGAAGTAGAAGTTGACCCGTGGGGTGATTTAGTTGAACATCAAAATATCGCGGACGAAAACATCTCGGAACAATCAACACCTGTTGAGGATACCTCTTCACTATTCGATACACAGGATTACGTTGATGAAATTACTGTGAGCGAACAAGTCATCGAAGAAATTGATGTTAACGAAATTGAACCTGCTATTTCTGCAGCAGACTTGCTAGCTCCTGTTGAGAACGATGTGGTACAAAATGAACCTGAACCCAATCCGTCTGTAGATTTAGCGAAGGCGGCATTGGACGCTGCATCAAAGGTTAGCGAGAATCAAAGTATATCAGTTTCAACAGATTCAGGGGCCATGTCTAATTCTTCTGTTGAATGGTATAACAAAGCCTTGTTTTTAATGGAAGACAAAAAATATAGTGAAGCATTGTCGTGTTTTGATAAAGCTCTTGTTGGAGCTGCTGAAGATGAAGATTTAGCAATTCGAGTATTGAATGGAAGAGGCCATGCATTTTACTATATGGAGCAATATCCAGAGGCGATTAAGGCTTATTTTGAAGCAATGAGAATCAATAAGGACAAGGTAACTGGGGCTACACTATACAATATGGGAACAGCATATGCATTTGTTGAATTATATGATGATGCAATTAAATGTTTTAAACAAGCAATGCCAAGAGGGTTGGAAGACGATCAAAAGAAAATGTGTAAGGAACAAATTAAGAGATGTAATGAATTACAGAAAATTCAGAAAAGAAAACTTAGCCGTTAACGACGAACAATTTTTACTACCACTGATTTGGATGTTGGAGTATTGCTAGATTCTGCAACTGAATCAAGAGGAATCAATACATTCGCTTCAGGAAAATAAGTAGCAATATTTCCTCTTGGAATTGAATAAGGAACTACTTTCCATTGTTCAGCATAGCGTTCTTTCCCTGAAAAAATACTAATTAAATCAATTTCATCAGACGGTAAAATTCCTTCTTCATCCATATCATTTGGATTCATCAATACAATTCGTCGAGCCTTGTATATCCCTCTATAACGATCATCCATTCCATATATTGTAGTATTATATTGATCGTGTGAACGTATTGTCATCATTACATATCCTTCATTATGTTCTATTGTAGATAATTCATTTGAAATGAACTCGGCGGTACCTGAAGGTGTATTCCAATTTGGTCCGTCTCTCGGCCCATTTGGAAGATAGAATCCACCCCTGATTCTAACCCGTTTATTGTAATCTTCAAACCCTGGAATTACTCTTTCAATAGCATCTCTAATTGAATCATAATTGTTCTCGAATGTTTTCCAATTAATTGGTTTAGAACCAAATAATGCATTGCCAATAGAACAAGTAATGGCTACTTCTGATTTCAACAAATCTGAAGCAGGATTAAGACTGCCTATAGATGAATGAACTACACCCATACTATTCTCGACTGTAACGAATTGTGGCCCCGATTCTTGTTGATCAATTTCTGTTCGACCTAAACAAGGTAAAATTAATGCACGCTTACCAGTAATAAGGTGACTACGATTTAATTTAGTAGAAATTTGTACTGTTAAATCCAACTTAGATATAGCTTCAGCAGTAGCATTAGTATCAGACATTGCAGAGAGTAAATTACCTCCCATGCACAGTAATACGTCAAATTGATCATTTAACGCTCCTTGAATTAGTCGCACAGTATCTACACCAGAAGTTCTAGGTGAATTAATTCCAAATTCCTTATCTAAAGATGTTAGAAAAGCCTCAGAAGGATGATGATTTATTCCTACAGTGCGATCGCCTTGTACGTTGCTATGTCCTCTTACTGGACATACTCCTGCACCCAGTCTACCGAAATGACCTCCTAGCAACAACAAATTCACGATATCATGAATAGTATGGACAGAATTTTTGTGTTGAGTAATGCCCATAGCCCAACAAACAATCATTCGTTTAGATTTAGAAATAATATTTCCAATTTCTTGAATTCTATCTTTAGAAATACCTGAAATACGTTCTATCTCATCCCATTCAGTATGATTGATATGGTTAACAAAAGCATCATATCCGTTCGTATTTGATTGTATAAAATTCATATTTTGGGTTCCGTTATCCAGAAACACTTTTGCAAATCCTTTGAACAATGCAGAATCTCCATTAATTCGTACTGGAATATGATCGTCAGCAATTTGTGTCCCTTTGCCCAAAATTCCTAGAATTTCTTGAGGATGTTTGAATCGTTTCATCGCTGCCTCTTCGAGGGGATTTATCGAAAGAACAGACCCTCCATTACGTTTACAGGATGCAAGTGCAGACAACATACGAGGGTGATTTGTACCAGGATTTTGGCCAACAACAATTACCAAATCTGCATGTTCAAAATCATCTAATGTAACAGTTCCTTTTCCTATGCCAATAGATTGGCTCAAAGCCACTCCACTACTTTCATGGCACATATTAGAGCAATCAGGTAGGTTATTGGTTCCAATTTGGCGTGCTAATGTACCCCAAAGAAATGCAGCTTCGTTAGAACATCTTCCAGATGTATAAAGTGCAATTCTTTCGGGTGTTTCAAGATTAATTGATTGAGAAATTAATTGAAAAGCATCATTCCATTCAATTTCTGTATAATGGCTTGATCCTTCATGCAAATACATTGGTTGTGTAATTCTACCTTGTTTATCAAGCCACATATCTGATTTTTCAGATAATGAGGTGATTGAGTATTTTGCGAAAAAATCTGGTGTAACCTTGGAACTGGTCGCTTCTGTAGCAAATGCTTTCGCTCCATTTTCACAGAATTCAAATCCACTTCTGTGATTATCAGGATCAGGCCATGCACAACCTGGACAATCAAAACCATTGAATCGATTAACAGTTCTCATTGTCTTGAGAGTTTTAGATATCCCTGTCTCCTGTATTCCGATTTTGAATGAGTTTGCAACTGCTTTAATTCCAGCTACATTAGAAGCCGGTTTTTTGATTCTCAATTTTTCATCCTCTATGGGTGGAGTGGCACGCACAGGGGATCTTGACATAGAGTTGAGTCATACAATGATTACTTGACCTCATCGGAATTTTTTATTCGATGAGCACCGGTCATGCAGGTAAATCGGTTATTCCGAGCAAATACAATCAGTGTCAAATCATGGAACATTGCTAGATCTATGGCAGAGGTAGTGGCAGAACCGACTGACATTAGTATTGGAATATTTGAACGAACGGCCTTTTCCACCATTTCGTATGAAATTCTACCTGATAATGATACAATCATGTTTGTCATTGGCCAATTTTCTTTGATACGTTGTTGTCCGATTAATTTGTCCAATGCGTTATGTCTTCCTACATCTTCCATAATTGATATCATTTCGCCTTTTAGATTCCATAATGCTGCAGCATGAGTGCCACCAGTTGATTGAAATAATTCTTGACCATTACCGATTTTACTGATAATATGTAAGATGATTCCAGTATCTATACTGAATTTTGGCATTGCTGCACAATTTCTTAATGGTTTAATTTCAACATTTTCTCGACCACATATCCCACAAGAGGATGTTGAATCTAAAGTTCGTTCAGAATTGATAGAAGAAACTGAAACATGAATACAATTACCAGATACTTGAATTTCAGGGATTTCATCATTCATTTCCAAGTCACCTGATGAAATCATTAGTCCTAGGATTAATTCTATATCATTGCCAGGAGTTCTCATGAGAGTTCCGTATAATTTGCCATCATCACGATTTGAGGATGTTTGTAATGGCGTTTCAACAGCAATTGTATCAACTACAGGTTTTGCATCAGTATCTGAATACTTGATTGCAGGACGTTGCTTGGTCTCGTCCATATAGGTAGGAAATGGTGCTAAGTCATCAAAGCATCCATCAATTGTTGCTGAGATTCATATATGGCAGACTATACCGAGGGGTATGGGATTGATTGATGGAGATTCATTTGCGTTGCCAATGGCAATTCAGGTTGATGTGGTTCAAGCTGAAATTGATGCTACAGAACGAGCAATAGTTGCTATGAAGGAGGCAATGGGGGGAGATATAGAAACCCATATTTTATTGATTTCTGTAGAGGCTGGAGGTTGCTCTGGACACATGTACGATATGCAGATTATTGAGCGACCGAGTGATATTTCATCGTTCCAATCTTTTGTTTTTGATGGTATTACAGTGATGGTACACAATAAGGATAGTTCTACGCTAAATGGGATTAGAGTTGATTTCAAAGACACTTTGTTGGGTGGTGGGTTTCAAATTGAAAATCCAAATGCCGATAAATCGTGTGGTTGTGGGCAATCATTTGGTTGAGATTATGTCATTCTATCACGTTCGAAGAGCGGATATTACAGTACTCATAGGTCCAGACTCATTGGATGTTCTACATTCTGTGACTACTCAATCAGTTAGTGATTTGTCAGATAATGTTTCCATTTTTGCTAGTATTTTGAATCCAAATGGTAGAATGACTGATCGTATTTTGATTTGGAATTTAGTGGATCAAATAGCCCTAATACATCTAGAGGGTTGTTCTGAATCAACGAGAACATTGCTTAGTAAGTCAGTATCATGGAAACAAGATGTCAAAATAATTCCTTTAGATTCAGGATTTTCATCTATTTGGGTATATGATTTGGAAAATATACGTGAAGATAAAAAAATTATAATTGATGGGCAAATTCATTCAACACATACTGAAGACGGAGTTAAAATTCATTTAGGGCCAAATAATGAAATTAATGAATTTGAATCAAATTTGATTAGATCTGGAATTACTAAAATTGATGATGATGGAATGCAATTATTTCAAATTATGAATGGACAAATAAATGGCAATATTGTTCGAAATTATAGGCCAATTCCATTGGAAGTATCATTGAGTAATGATATTTCATTTACTAAGGGCTGTTATACTGGTCAGGAAATAATTGCTAGATTGGATGCTAGAGGAGTGTTAGCTCGAACTCTAGTAACTTTTTCCTCAACAAATCATTTACAATCTGGAAATCATAAGATTATTGGCGGAGGGAGATTAGTAGTATATTATTCATTATTTCACGATGAAAAATGGATGAATTTAGGCTTAATTCATCCTGACCTTGCTGAAACTGGAATTGAATTTTCGTTGGATGATATTGATTGCAACATTATAACAAAATGGTGAAAACATTGTATAGCAAGGCATTAGAACAAGGCTTGAGAGGGTAAATCATGGATTCACCGAGTCGTCGTTCATCACTGATGCTTGTAGCCTTAATGACAATGATGGTTTTCACTCACTCTGCTGGTGCAACAATCACTCCTGACGCCAATGATTCAGTTATTGATTCAGCATTAATTCTCGCTATGGATTCTGACCCGAAAAAAGAACACCCTGTTATCATTCAATTTTCAGTTGAAGTGGATTCACAAATTCGAGCCTTCTTGATTGGTATAGGAGTTTCATTTGAACATCAATCAGATTTACTGAATGGGGGGCTGGCTCAAATGAATTCTAATCAGATTGCACATCTTAGCCACCATCCTGAGATTCGTTTCCTTGAACTGGACCGTCCACTTCAGACATTCTATTTGGATGAGCCAATAAGAACTCCAGATCATATCATGATGCATGAAACTACTCATGTAACGAATGCAACTACTGCTTGGAGCCGCGCAATTATTCAACGTGATGGTTCTGTAAAGTTAACAGACACTGGTGCATTTGCTGAATGGGATGGAGATGGAACCACAGCAGTTGATCTTGATACTGGTGTAGATGCCGAACACCCTGATTTTGATTATGCTGGTCCTTGGAACGGTGATAAAGTAATTTATTCAGCCAAATTAGACCCTGCTGGATGGACTGAAACAAAAAACTCTGACACCTCTTCAGGTCATGGTACACATGTTGGTGGAACAATAGCTGGTAATGGTGATGTATCCGGAGGACGACGTCTTGGTACCGCTAAAGGTGCACAATTAGTTGCATTGGGTGCAGGAGATTTAGTATCTATTTACGGTGGCGTACAAGGTCTTGAGTGGGTATATGAACACAGTCGTCCTGGTAATAATCAGAATAATATTCGCGTTGTTTCAAATTCTTGGGGAACAGACGGAGATTACGCTCCACAGAACGCAATTACAAAACTAACTGATTCTTTGACATTTGATAATGGAGTTGCAGTTATTTTTGCAGCAAGCAATAGCGGAGGTTCGGGTTCTGAAGGTGATAGTGATCTTCGTACAAATATCTATGCCAACACCCCATCAGCAATATCCATCGCAGCTTTGACTCATGATGGTACTGCTGTAACATCATTTAGTAGCAGAGGATGGATGAGTCAACAACACACATGGCCAGATTTAGGTGCGCCAGGTCGTGATATATGGGCAACAGCCCCTAGGCGGACAGCCATTGATGCCTCTACCAGAACTCAAGGTGATCTGTATTACATGGCTATTAGTGGTACAAGTATGGCAACTCCACATATTGGCGGTATCGCAACTCTACTTATTGACGCGGCTCCGTCTTTAGGTGTAGCAGATTATCATCGTGAAGATCATGATGAGGGAATTAGTCTTGTTACTGGGTCTGAATCTCAAGGACTACAAATGGAAGATTGGGATACTGCTAATGAAACACGAATTCATGAAGTTGAGTTAATAATGGAATTGACCTCTAAATACATCCCTAACAGTTGTGAAGATGGGAATGATGAAGATTCTTGCAATGATGTACCTACAAATGAGTCCTGTTACCTATCTCGAACTGGACAATGTCATGATTGGAGGGTTGGTCACGGTCTAGTGGATGTAGATGCAGCACTTGGATTAGCACGTACGCTTGAACTCATGAGAGATACAGATGGAGATGGGTTTGTAGATGATAATAGACCTACTGTTTGGGATGCATATGAACAATATCAAAACATAATGAAAACCGTAGAAATCCCTCTATCCACAGATAGACTAGTACATACTTGGAAGGGCGAATGGAGTCATTTCAATAACGGCCCATCAGGAACATTTGGTACATATTCTACTGATGATAGACACTATACATACATCCCTAATGGTACAACTCGTTTAGACGTAGTCTTCGAAGTAGTTCAGAGAACATTAGAGAATGGAGATATAGGCCAACATAGTCTAACCATTGATATTGGAGAGAACGGTGAAAATGATGCTGGAACAGGTAATCGTAATGGTGATGTTGTTAGTTACTCAATCGATATTGATGAATCTCAATGGAACCAATTTGCAGAATTTGATGTTATTGGAAATGGAATTACACTGATACCCATTACTTCCATAGATGATGAATTCTATGAACCATTATTTGCGTATACTGTTTCTGCTTCTCTAACTATAGATGTTAGTTCCCCAGTAGTTGTTGAGGTAATACAACGTCCTGATGGATATACTGATTTGGATCCAACAACACCCTCAGAAATGTATGATCCAGCAAATTCTGGCAATTTGAAAATGATAAGAGGTGTATACGATGAATCTGAAATTTCATTATATGAGGAGACAATATTGTCTGAAACTGAATCATCAATATTTCTCTATCTATTCATTACAATATTAGTGATTTTTACATCTGGTGCAACTGCGTTATTTGTTACAAGATACGCGAATCCTTCAGATGATGACTTTGATTATATTGATAGCAATGATCTTGAGGCTGAAGGTGCAGTATTAGAAGCGGATTTAGTCTCAGTAGGTGCTCTAAGTGCTGGAGATGACTAAAGTTCAGGTATGTCTGGACGATTGATTACAGACATAGCAGTTGGTGCTGATGCTATTTCCTCAAAACTCAGATCATCTACAATAGTATCTTCAATCTCACCCAATGTTCCTAGACTGATTAATGACATTTCACCACCTTTACGAACATATGCGTACAATTCAGGATTTTTTAGTTCAATTACAGCATTCACAAATTCAGAACCTACATAATCTCCACGCCTTCGATTATATGCGAATTCAATAATTAGTCCAATAATTGCAGCACTGTAAAGAACACCAAGTACAGAAAGTGAAAATTGGACAGGCGAATCAAAAGGAGTAAATTCTGGTGTTCGGATAACCATGAACATTTGTCGTATTACTAGTGCAATCAACCCGACTCCAACAATTGGTTGAATGCGTTCTTGTACGTATGATTCAAGGGTAATCATTCTTCTTTCTGCAGTTGCTGCAAAAACGAGTGGACCACTAACCGCTGCAGTCAGTACAGAAGTGAATGAAGCTAAGATTACGTAGATAAGAATGGTACAAAGAATAATCCAATGAAATTGTAATGGAAGATATAGCGCAACTAAATATGCAAATAATCCAAGTAATACAGGAGTAGGTAATCTATGTACAGAAATTAATGCTGGATCTAATCGTGTGCTTCCTTCGTAAGGAGGTCGAACGCCTATTACCTGCCAATCTGTAATATTTGTAACAGCTTGTAAAATCTTAATTAAAATTTTAAAACGAATTAATATAATTTCAAATAGAGAAATGACTGGGTAAATCAGTAATCCTACGGGAAATGCAATGAAGGAAATTGCTGGTGATAATATGGCTGCTGGTATAAACATAAAATGTACAATATTGAGAGGAAACAACATCGCTGTTTCAATTCGAGATTGTCTATCTTTGTCAATTTGATTAAGCCTAGCCTCTTCATCCAAGGCGCTACGATATTTTCTGAGTGTGGATCCTGAATTTAAAACACGTCTAACAGCTTCTCGATATTGAGAATGAGATGCTTTACTACCAAGCCATGATTGGAAGAGATAACTAACAGGGATTGCAGAGAATAATGGAAGCGTCAAAAGTCCCAATGACCATAGTAAGGCCGAAGTATCCATACGCCTTGGTTACTATTCTGTAATATGATTATGGCGGAAAGCAATGATAGATGATATATCAATTGAGCCAAAATTATGAGAATCTGTTGAAGAAGTAGGATCAGGATTATCTCCTTCCACAAAGAATGAGTTTTCACTTATCGTTGACACTCTTTTTACCAATAACATTTCATTGCGAAAAGGATGATTGAAAACGATAATGTCTCCGACTTGTATAGGTTCACCATTATATCGATTAAAATCAACAACTTGTCCATCTTTATAGTGAGGCCACATACTGTTGCCTATGATTTTGACAGATACAGATTCCATGAACTCAACTGGCTCGAATCCAAGGGACATCCCTGCCCTTAACACCCCAGAACAGATTGTGAATCCCTTCAATCGCATCCATTAATTCTTGAGCGTGTACAGAGGAAACTTCCACTTTGCAAGCACTGCATAATTTAGCAGCCTTCCAAAATGTGTCATGTAAATCTGGATATTCGTCAAGATGTTGAGGCTTGAAGAAGTCAGTCCACAATACTAGCAATTCATCTTTACACTTTTGTGCTTCTTCTTCCTTTATTGCAGCATATCTACTCATTGTGTTGATGTAAGATGCAGAACCACAATTATCACCATGGTTTTCAGCCAAATCAATCATTTTCTTAGTCATTGATTGAACTGCCTCACCAGCAATTCTTGCGCTAGCAGGGTCGTAAACCCCACAAGGTCCATCACAATGTGCATTCGCTTCAATCATATACTCATAATCATCATCCATGGTTGACGGATTACACACCTGTTCATGAATTCTTTGAATATATTCTACTAATTCTCAAAAATGCGTATGTTGAAGGAGTTAATTGTTAACGCAATAATATGGCTAGAATTGCAGTCACTGATGGAATGGCCGAAAAAGCAGTTCAGATGTTACAAGATGCAGGACACGAAGTAACTTTGTTTGATGTAACAAATAATCATCACGATTTATCATTGGATGGTTATGACGCAGTAGTAATTCGTTCTGCAACAAAAATGACATCGGAGGTAATCAGATCATCACCTTCACTCCGTCTAATCGGTAGAGCTGGAGTCGGTGTTGACAATATTGATGTAAACGCTGCAAGTTCAGCAGGAATTTTGGTATGTAATACTCCTAGTTCATCAACTCAGTCAGTGGTCGAATTAACCATAGGTCATCTATTGGCATCTATTCGAAAAATTCCGATTGCTGATAGAGATTTACGTAATGCAAAATGGACAAAAAGATCACTTAAGGGAACGGAACTTTCTGGTAAGTCAATTGGTTTCATAGGCTTTGGTCGTATTGCTCAAGGTGTTGGTAGAGTTGCTAAAGCGTTCGGAATGCATTTGCACGCTTACGATCCATATTTGCCTTCTGAAATTGCAAATGAAGAACAATGTGAATTGCATGATGATGTAGAGGATGTGTTTAGAAAATGTACACATATTGCAATACACTGTAATTTGACAGATGAAACACATCATTTGGTTAATAGCCGCACTTTGTCATTAATGCCTAAAGTTGGAACTGATGGAATTGAATGTGGAAATCACCTTGTGTCATGTGCACGAGGTGGAATTGTGAATGAGGATGATGCTTTGAAAGCGCTAGAAGATGGAACATTAAGCTCGTGTGCTTTGGATGTATTTGAAAATGAACCAGAAACGAACCATCCGATTTTGAATCACCCTAATTTCCACGGTTCGCCCCACATTGGAGCAGCGACATATGAAGCTCAATCTAGGATTGGTTTTGAGATGGCAACTTTATTGATAGATTTCTTTAACGGAAAAACTCCAAAATCAGTTGTCAATAAAGATGTTCTAAACTGATTACTCAATTTTATGCATTGCCGTTAGTATCCCTTCAAATTCCGAAAGATTTTCAGGAATGTCTATTCCAGAAATAGGTGCAGCTAAACTAACACCTTTGTCTGCCTTTGCTTTCCATACTTTTGCATTGAATGAAATAATATCTTCAGTAATGTTTGAATCCTCGTTAAATGGGATTTTAAGTGGTAGGGGATGGGAACGAATATCAACAGCAGATGTACCATATATCGTAGAAGAAATATGATGGGTGAATAATGGGCAAATGGGTGAAAACACCGTCATTAAATCTCTAAAAATTCTATGTATAGTCCAAGCAGCAGAATTATTTCCATCATATAGGCGCTTCTTCACCATTTCCAGATAATGGCTGGCTAAAATTCCTGTTCCGAATGACTTGATAGATTGTGTTGCATTGTAAATATCTATGTTATTCCATGATTCATTTACAGTTGTCAATAATTTGCCAAATTCGTATAAAATCCATTTATCTTCAACATTTAGATCGTTAGGGATAGCACTCAAGTCATCTGGTACATCGAACTGTGACGCAAACCTTGCAACATTGAATAGTTTAGATAATACACCAAAATATCTTGATTCAATTTCTTCAGGATTTATATGGAAATCATCACCGACTTGTGCATCACATGCCTTCCAAAGTCTAAAACATTCAGAACCGATTTTCTTAGCAGTAAGATGAACTTGTTTTCCTTCTGGCCCCTTTACTTTCCATGATCCTGTTCTACCTCCTGCGCCGCATTCCAATACAGAATCAGCATCAATTCCATTGCCCAATGATTTGGACATTTTTCTACCCCATGGATCCATTCCCAACCCATCTATCCAAACATGTTGGAACCCAGGTTTATCGAGTAATAAAGTAGATTTCAGTAGAGTATAATATAGCCATGTACGAACAATTTCCTTTCCTTGTGGCCTTAAACCGGTCGGGAATGCACGACTAAATACATCTGGTTCGTTTAGATATCCTGAAACAAAAAGATTGGAATTTGAAGAATCCATCCATGTATCAAATACCTTATCTTCTCCACGTAAATCTCCTAATTCTGACTTCATCTCGTCATAATTACCAAGAATTTCGCGAGTGTTTCTATCGATTACAACACTGCCATTGGGAGGTTCTTCGTCCCAAGGTCGTACATATATTCCAGATGGAGGAACTATTATTCTAGTTTCAGTTGAATCATACCAAATGGGAATTTCAGTATGATACCATCGTCGTCTAGAAATCGGCCAATCGATTGTAATATTCTCCATCCAGTCAATTAAGAATTGTCGATTTCGAGGAGGGTGGAAAGTGATTTCTTCAGATAGTTCAGCAACTCTATCTAGGATATGAGTTTGTTTAACATACCATTCTTTTAACAGAATAATCTCAATGGGATTCTTTCCTCTTTCGGAAACAGGAACATCTTGCATTTTTTCTTCAATCGAATCAATTAGTCCTTTTGAATCAAGTTCAGAAATTACGAATTCTCTAGCATCCATTACTGTCATTCCTTCTAACGGACCTGCTAAAGAAGTCATATTACCGTCTAAATCAATGGCTTGAAACGGAGTAAGTCCTAGTTCTCGAAAAACAGCAACATCGTTTTGATCGCCAAATGAACAAACCATCAAAATTCCAGAGCCAAATTCACTTTTTACAGATGGATGTGTAGCTATTTGTACAAAATTTTCTCTTTCTTTAACCGATACAGGTAACTTAACTTTCTTTCCGACTAAATGTTTGTAACGTTCATCATCTGGATGAACAACAACGATTCCACATGCACAGATGAGTTCTGGCCTAGTTGTTGATATGATAATTTCCTCACCATCTTCAGTACTCCACTTTACATCAACTAATTTGGTGGCTCTACTCATTCGTTCAACTTCTGCATCAGCAATTGTAGTACCTTCAACTGGATCATACAGATTTGGGCGTAAATCTTCAATGATATGTCCCTCTTTGAATAATTCTATGAAAATTGATTGAGTTACTGCTCTATAATTTGGAGCATCAGTGAGATATTCACGTTCAAAGTCGCAAGATAATCCAACACGTTTTGCAGTATTCCTCATCGATTGAGTATATTCTTCAATAGTTTCTGCGCATAATTCTAGAAACTCTTGACGTTCATATGTTTTCATTTTACGTCCAGTATTTTTTTCAACTGTAAATTCAATGTTGATACCATTTCTATCAACCCCCCAAGGGAAATATACCTCTTTACCAAGCAATCTTTGACTACGTGCGATGACATCAATCATTGAATATTGCGCTACAGCACCAATATGCCAAGTTCCGCTTGGATAAGGAGGAGGTGTATCGATTACGAAAATTTCTTTTCCAGAATTAGGGTTGAATGAATATCTGAGATTGGTATTATTGTAATGATTTTCTTGGATTCTTTTCTCAAGATCTATCGACCATCGCTTCTCTTCGATACTGGGTCGACCCATGTCATCACCATACAGTCGTAAATGGTTACATTCTTGACGATTGCGAAATAATTGTGCAAGAATCTACTTGTAAGGCGCAGTGTTCAAACGCCCTTGATGGCTGTTAGGGCTGGTGGAGTAGATGTCCGGCAACGACGAACCATCTAATTCAGCCGATATTTCCAATTCTGGAAACAAAGATTCAATTTCTGAGAATCTAAAAAATCGTTTTGAATCATTTGACAGAGTTGCTACAATTGATGCAATGATAGCAGCACCTGGAAAATTGAAGAGAGAATTAAGTTCCATGTCAACAACTAGTATTCTTACTAGATTTCCTTTAATGACAGTTATTGCATGCTTATTGCTAACAATATTAATCGGTTTAGAATCGGGAATGAATGATTGTAGACGCGGGTGGTCTAGTACAGAAGACTCCATTGAAGGAAATCAATGGTATGGAGCAACTTGTTCAACTGAACCTTCACTAAATGTAAATGGTGACTTGGAAGTATATTTGCCAGAGAATAGTCCAATTACATCTGATATCGCTAGAATACAGGATCATTGGACTACAAATGTAATGGTGATTTATGTTGAATCTGAAAGTAATAATGTTACAGATTATGCAATTCTCAAAGAGATGGATGAGGTTGAACGTCGTTTGAATGTTCATCCTGAAGATAAAGGTGAAGAAGATAACGTAATCGCAATTTTATCTATTTCAACTGTAATTAAAGAAGTAAATAGTAGTGCAGTACGTGTCTCTAAAGCGTTTTTTAGTGGGTTGGCTACGGCTACTGGGAATGAAGAATTAAGTGAAGAATTCAATGAAACAATTGATGATAATCAAGATATTCTAGGAAATTATGCAATCCCCGAGAATCAAAATACGATTGACAGAATAGTTGGAGAATTGCCAGAAAATGCTCAATCTAAGTTAGTTAATGGAGTTGATTTTGATACTAATCAGAATGGTACAATCGAAGAGGAAGAAAAAGCTAAATTTTGGAATAGAGCAGTAATCATTGTATTCATATCTCAAAATTTAGATAAAGATGGAGATGGAATTGATGATTATCCAATTGGTCAACTAATCGCTAATACACAGAATGATATAGATCGATTGGGTGAAAACAATAGTTGGGATGAGCTTAATCTATCAATGACACTAACAGGTCCAGTTCCTATAACAAATTCAGTAACTGAATATTCCTTCAAATTATTTTGGCAGACATTTCCATACGGAATTATCGCTGTAGCATTGGTCTTATTCTTATTCCATTGTGATGTATTTCAAACTGGACGTATTCGCCCAGTCCAAGGGATTAAGGTAGTGATTATTTCTGGTTTGCCGACATTATGTTCCGTATGGATTACACTAGGATTGATTGGTTGGAGTGATGCTGAAGTTACAATGACTGTGATTATCGTAGGACCAATTGTACTTGCATTAGGAGTTTCGTATGGGTTGCATATTACAAATCGATATGCTGAATCCACTGGTACTCCTCAGGAGAAGATGAGTGAGGCCTTACAATCAACGGGTAGAGCTGTATTTTTATCCGCAGTAACTACAATTATCGGATTTTTATCTTTGGTTTCAACCCCAATGACTCCAATAAAAACAGTAGGCTATGGACTTTCATTGGGTATAGTAGTAGTTTATTTCATGACAATGCTAATGGTTCCTAATTTGACAATGTTGTTGGATTTGAAGAAACCGAGTCACCCACCAATGGGATTGTTCAAAACCGCAGTAAATGGTCCTGTAAATTATGCCAAGATTGCTCTTTCCTTATTTTTGGTTCTGATGCTAGTATCTGCAATGTATAATCGCACAAATGTTGAAGAAAATATTGAGTTATTAAAAATGGCACCTGATGATGAAAGTTGTCTTGAAAATGACCCCGCGTGTCCATTCGAGGATTATGCTGCTGTAAGGAAAATGAAGCAATATTCTGATGAATTCAACGCTGGGCAGGCTGGATTTATTTTAGTTGAAGGGGATATTGGAGCAACGCCTAGTTTTGAAGTAGATGCAGAAGATCCATTTGAAAATCTTCAAGGTATAGATCAACTTGAAGCAGATGTAAATTTGGTGAATAAAACAACAGCAGTAAGTGTTGTATTTTTGATGAAATCAATTTCAGTTTCTGTCAATGTTAGTGGATATGACTTTCTAAATCAGTTACCACCTGGTACTCCTGAACCAGTCAAAGAAGTTGCTGAATTAATATTTGGAAGAGAAGCAGCAGAAGATGCCACATTTTGGGAAGCGTTGCAATTGTTAGATGCTCAAGATGATAATGGTGGTAGGCAAGCACAAAATTTCTTACTATACGTATTTTACAATTCACTTACAGTCGAAACCAGGGAACTCTTCATATCTCCAGATTATGAAAAGTCATTAATCTATATCGATATGCCATTTATGGATGTTCAATCTACGGAACAAGCAGTTAATGAAGTGAATCGTTTTTCTGCACAAGACAGAAAGGGCGACATTACTGCATATGATCTTAGTGGGGTTGCATCTGTAACAATTGCAGTAAACGATGAGATAGTAA
>PAOZ01000015.1 GCA_002708695.1 Methanobacteriota archaeon
ATTTCATCTGAAATCAATGGGCTTTGGATTACCTTGCCATCAAAAATCAAACCTCCTCCTTGTTCTTGTTCCAAATGTACTGGAATTCGCAATAGTGAATTGATTGAAGAAACCGAGTTTGAGTTTAGATAATTTAATCGATACGATTCAATCATTGGGCCCAAATTAGACAAATTTGTTTCTAGATGATAATCAACTGAAATCAAAGAAATCGATGCAGACACTATATCACTAGAATTTACAATAATTTCCAAATCTCTCATTTCCATGTTATGATTAGGACCCATGGAAATTGATGATAGGGTTGATGATTGAGAGGCTCTTAGAATCGAACCATCAAATCGAACAAGAGAAACATCTCCAGATGAAAGTGTACGATAATGAACTGAAGATCCAGATCTAATTGAATACGTTACATCTGTTCCTGAATTAGGGCGAATTAACAAAGATGCAGACCTCCAATCCGCTTCATCCGGTAATGAAAAATTCATTGAACCATTGAGATGATTGGAGTTAGATTCCAATACAGGACCTTGTAGTAAACCATATGTCAAAGGATTTCCCGAAGGCGAATCTGGCCATTTCCAATCAAGAATCCCATCGTTTAGTACATCAATAGATGGTCCGATGGATGGAGTTGAAAGAATTGGTCTTATTGCTAAGTATTCTAATTCAGAGCCTGGTTGAAAATCTAAAATGAAACTCAGAATAGTAGCAGGTCTGAAGAATGAAATTGTCCCATTATTGATCATTCCAGAATGTACTTGCTGGCCATCTGCAATCACTTGAATCATCACACCTGCAGAGATTGATTCAAGTTGAATTCCTTCAACTCTTCTTTCAGAAATTATCGATGAACCCTCTACTCTTTTTGTCATAAATGTTGGATTTGAAATTACACCTTCTGTCTGTTGAATTGCCAATGATGGGTCTAATTCCCAACCAGTAGAATTCACTGCAAATCCACTAAGAAATCTACTGCCATTTATTGAAATTTCATTAATTCTAGGTGTACGATGCTCATGAGTAGTAGAAAGTTGCAAACGCAAATGAATACCTTGATCAGAATTAATAGACGATAAGCCATTGAGGTCTGCTAAATGTACAGGAAATGATTGATTGATAAATCCAGATATTGGGGAACCTTGAGAATCAAGAACACTGGCCAAAACATGGGTTCCTTCTGGAACTTTAGCATCAATGTCGATAGAACCCCAACCCAAAGAATCTGCAAAAATAAGAGGTGATGTCCAATTTCCTATTTCTTCGAAAACATCAACAGCAATTCCTACGTTGTCAATATACCACCCACTAGATTCAAAATAAGTGTCTGAAAAGAATGAAAATCTAAGCATTATATTCCTTCCTGCAAAATGGCTAAAGTCAGCAGATTTCTGAACAAATGAGGTATTGGTACCACAACCTCCGCCTTTCTGTCTAGATCCATCCCACGCCATTTTTCCATATAGGGGGCTGAGCGAATTGTTGTATTGCATTGAGTCATACCAATCTGGAATATGGGAACCAAAATGTGACCATGTATGACCTTGATCTGTTGACACATACAATGCGCCTCCATCCCAACCTGATTCAGCACAAATAAAATGATCAAATTGTAATGTAGCTCTACTTCCAAGAGGAATCGGAATAGATGGAGAATAAAGATGAGATAATGAATTCTGTCTATAGACTGAATTCAATAAAATTCCTGCCCCATTTCCGCCACCAGGGAAACTATTAGGATCAGGTCCAGTTGAATTAAGTTCACCAAAAGACCAACCGTAACCGTTTGGGGTTTCAATATTCCAACCAATAGGAGTAAGAATTGAGTCTTCAAAGGAATCAAAATCTGACCAAGGTCCATTCACACCCACATTTGGCAAAAATTGCCACTGATCAACTAAACTGTTACCAATTCTAGAATGATTGGCAGTTGTAGAATCATTAAAATTCCAACGAATTATCTCTGTTTCATTTCCTGAAATCACTTCTACAATTCGTACATCATCCAAAGCAAGACCTTCTGGAGGATCTACAGTTAGTCCACCAAATCCTGTTCCTCCAGTAAAATCTGATTCAAATCTAAAACGAATCTGAATCGAAGTATTGAATCCTGTAGGAATAGAATGTTGTAATGAAACCCATCCATTCGAATCATCAATAATGGTTGTTCCATTGATGTATACTCCATGACCTGGTAAACCAAGAGTAGGAGTAATACTAGTCCAATTAACACCATCATCACTAATATCTACATGCCAATTGTCATAGATATCTCCCTCCATATCAAAATCTGCCGCATATTGGAAGACCAATGGTCCAGATATTCCTGAAAGATTAGCATCCAAAACTAATTGGGATTCTGCACCTGCAGCATATTCTCCATTCAAATTCCCATGGAACCAAGCACCAGGGGGGTGTCCATCATTCTCAAATCCAACTCGATCTACAAACCATCCTGGTCGATCTACTGACTGAGTGATTGGAGTCCAAATTACCAATCGTACAGATAAACTAGAAGCATTCACCAACATAGGGTGATTATCAAAAATAATTTGTGAGCGTTGCCATCCAGTAGCATTCATACTTGCCCATGCTGGAAAACCTGTTCCATTTGCTCCATTAGGTACAGGGGCTGAACTAGAAATTGTATTTCCATAACCACCTTCTGGTTCGACCCAATTCCAAGTATTTCCTCCATCAAATGATGCTTCTATCCAAGCTCCAGCACCTGAACCTGAAGAATCTGAATCTGTCCAAATATGTAACCAATGATCAAGAGTAAATGTAAGGTTCGAAATATAATTTGGCAAAGAATGAATTGGACTTTCTATCCATGAATGAACTCCCGAATCCAATGACTGATCTGATTGAGTTAATGCAATCAAAGACCCATCAGTAGCATGACGAGGGGCAAATCCTCCTCCGTTTTGTCTTGCAGTTTGAGTTTGACCAAAAGACGTGTTAATTGTGACAACATTTCCTGAAAGTGATGACGGATCCATTACTTCCCATACACTAGTAGTTCCACCTGGAACCCATTGATTGAATCGATATTCTAATTCTTCAAAATCATGAATTCTACCATGATTAGCAGCATTGTCTAAACTTAATTCTCCAGGAAATAAAGTCGTAGATGTATTATCAATTAATCCATTTGAAAAATTTCTTCCAACCTTTCCAGTTTCCCAACCCGGTGCTGAAAAAAGGTCCGAGCCGTCGGAATCCAAAAGTACCCATGCATCAGTTACAGTCCCATTAGATTCAATTTCAAAACCATCAACAGTTGCTTCTTCAAGTAAAAATGTCGATGGTCCAATCCATGGAATTTCTTCTGCTTGGATTAGCAATGGAGACATCGACATGACAAGCATTAGCATGGCGAGGGAGACTGCAGAACGACGTGACTCGACAGAACCCATGCCGTTGAAAGGACAAAGGTGGGTTTGAATCGTCCGGCTCCCCGATAAATCTCAATTTTTGTCGAATGGTTCATGAGTCGACCCGATTTAATACAGAAGGATGGCAGTCGGGTCAGCAGAGGTTTCGGCACCGAGTCCGCTATCTGATCAAGCTGTTCAAGCAATTGAATCACGGTTAATGGCATTACAAAGATCCCAAGCAGAACAAGATTTACCAGTTCCACTACCTACTTCGGATTTCTGGAAATTGGTTTCCCAACTTACGCAATCAATTGAAATTGAAATGGATGAATGTATACGTAGAGAAGGATGGGGTGCAAAAATCCAATTGCTTCAGAAACGACAAAACAACATTCGATGGGCAATCGGATCCATTACTCAACATCGTCTCAATGCATTTGTTCGACATGCAAATATGAGAACTCTATTAAATCGAGGAAATGCTTCTGATATTGCAGAACCAAATTGGGATCAACATGACCCCTCAGAACGCGCTTTCTATGAAGGCGCCTGCAGACTAATCGAAAAATTCCAACATGAAATTGATTGGGTACAAATGCAAAATGGAATTGGAGAATCAGAAATCACTCCGAAATCAATCCAAGGAATTGCTCCCTTAACAGAATTTATTCCAAAGGAAGACCCGCCTATAGAAATAGAACAAAAGGAACCAGAAATGATTCCTCCACCAGATGTTCATCTAGATGAGGGATGGGAAGAAGAATTACCAGTCAAAGAAGAAAGTCCTAATCTTCCCGCAGAATTAGACGACGATTGTCTCCGAATTCGATTTATCAAAGATGTTGAACAACCTGTAATGGATTTTGATGGGAATGAAGTTCAACCATTAATCGGAGACGTGTTTGTATTTCCCGAAGTCTTAGCAAAAGCAATGATCAAAATGGGATACGCTGAAGACGCATCAATCTGAAATGAATCAGTTCACTTGACGAAGGTTGATTTCTATAGTCACAGAATCAGGAATAGGAATTCTAATCAAATCTTCCAATGCCTTGTGATCTTTTGCTGTATTAGTAACTAATTCAATCAATCTCTTGTGGATTCTCATCTCCCAATGATCCCAAGTCTCAGAACCTTCTCCATCAGGAGATTTACGACAAGGAACTACCAAACGACGTGTAGGAAGAGGAATTGGACCACGTATAGCAACGGATTTGTCGTCACTAATCTGCTTGATTAATGCAGCAACACCATCTACTGCTCTATGGTCTTCTCCAGTCAATTTGATTGTTGTAATAACAGGCATGGGAATCCGACTCCGAACTCCTAACTATTCTCACAATCACTTCTTCTGAACTTTCATACAAACGCCAGCGGCAACAGTCTTACCCATGTCACGAATAGCGAAACGAGCTAATTCTGGGAATGCTCCCATTTCTTCGATTGCCATAGGCTTAGTTGGCTGGAACTGAATCAATGCAGCGTCACCAGACTTGAGGAATGCTGGATTCTTCTCCTTGGTCTTTGCATTTTCTAGAAGTTCTACGAAACGAACTGCAACCTGAGCTGTGTGTGCGTGGAACACAGGAGTGTATCCTGCACCGATTGCCTTTGGAATATCCATCAACTGGATTTGTCCAACAAAGGTTTCGTCGTGACGAACGAAGTTTGGTTCGTTATCTGAGTATCCAACAACGTCACCTCTTCGGATGTCAGTAGCTGCTAGTCCACGAACGTTGAATCCTACGTTGTCTCCAGGTTCAGCCTTAGCAACCTGTGTGTGATGCATTTCGATGCTCTTCACTTCAGCTGTCTTCTGACTTGGATTGAATACAACGTTCTTTCCTACATTCAGAACTCCGGTCTCGATCTTTCCTACTGGAACTGTACCGATTCCGCTAATCTTGTAAACGTCCTGAATTGGTAGACGTAGAGGCTTGTCAACTGGCTTGTCTGGCTGCTTAACAGCATCAATACACTCGAATAGAGTCTTGACTGACTTTCCATTAAACTCAGTTCCCTTCCACCAACCCATGTTGTCAGAACCGTCGTACAAGTTCTCACCATTGAAGGAGGAACAAGGAATCTTTGGAACATCAGCTGGATTGAATCCTGCCATCTTTAGAAGACCATCGACTTGTTCACAGACTTCATTGTATTTGGCTTCAGAATAATCAACACCGCTGATATCCATCTTGTTTACGTTGACAATCAACTGCTTAACTCCAAGTACACGTGCTAGGAACGCGTGTTCTTTTGTCTGAGCATTTACTCCATCATTTGCAGCACATAGTAGAACTGCTGCATCTGCTTGGCTAGTACCTGTAATCATGTTCTTTACGAAGTCACGGTGACCTGGAGCATCGATGATTGTGTAATACCAATTAGGAGTAAAGAATTCTTTGTGAGCTACGTCGATAGTAATTCCACGCTCTCTCTCTTCTTTTAGTCCGTCCATAACGTAAGCAAGTCCGAAACCGGCCTTACCCTGCTCTGCTGCGAGCTTCTCATTCTTTTCAATTACGTGTGCTTCAATATGTCCACTGTCTAGAAGTAAACGACCTACTGTCGTTGACTTTCCATGGTCTACGTGACCAATAAAAACGATGTTCAAATGTGGCTTGCTTTTGTCTTCCCATTGCGATCCCATGTGTTATCACTCCTGTGTTAGGCAACGCTGCGACCGTTGCGGCCTATTTGAGTCTATTCCTATTTATTGTATGATTTTCAAGTGACAAAAAGCAATATTTGTTTAGCCGAATTACTTGTAAATCAATTCAATTGCTAACTCTATTACATCTGCATTATGCGTTTTTTGATTCTGAAGTTTCATTGTATAATCGCCATCTAGATATTCACGCCACTGAGAGGAGGTTAGTTGAAGCCACAGGCACCGATTATCGGAATCGCAATCACCATACGTCATTTGTTCATCAGTAATTCCGGTGGTATCTGCAACATCTTCACCTGTAGAGTTTTGAACAAACATATCGAATCGATTGTGGCATGTATTATTCGGACATGCAACGAAATCTTTGTCTTCAATAGGATAAGTCAATTTTAGTTTCACATATCGAATAGTATTCTTTGATTCATCATCATAAACAACTGGGAAGTCAAAATTCATCTCATCTCCGTCACCACTTGAACCATTTCGATCTAATTCAAAATCATTCCAAACACCACGATAATTTACGAATACTAGAGAATCGTCAGAATCCGTATATCCATTATTATCTACTACTTCTAGTGCAACTTTGTACTCTCCAGCCGTAACTGATGTCCATGAATACGTTTCACCTGTCGCATCAATATCATTGTCTGTTTCACCATCTCCATCAGAATCGGTGTAGATTCCCAAATCCCAATTGTAATCGGTAATATATTCTTCAGCATAACACTGAGAATCATCTGGATCACAACCCGCCCATGATTCACTACCATCTAAATCAATATTCATTGAAACAGAAATACTTCTATCTGAAATTTCCAACTCATCATCGCATACCCAATAGAGAATATATGTGCCAGAAGGTGGGTTGTCGCCTGTACAATCATCGTCTTTTTCACCAGATATCTGAGCATGTGGTAATCGTGCACTGGCATCAACGACGGTTACATCCTTTGTAGCTTCAGCTTCATGTTGACCATCAGAAACAGTAAGAGTGATTGTGAAATCTCCAGGAGATGCATAGGTATGCTTGGTGGTAAGTCCTGTTCCAGTATTTCCATCTCCAAAATTCCAAGTAAATGTCAAAGCATCTGCATCCGGATCTGAACTTCCTGTCGCATCAAAGGTAACTTGCTCTTGTGCCTTCAATGTTCCAGAAGGAGAAATCGTCATTGTAACGGTAGGTGGTTGATTATTCGAAATGGACTCCAAACATCCTGCTAAAGGTAATGCCAAAAGCAAACTGGTAATGAGAACGGCCCGTAGCAACGCACCTGTCATATGATGTTCTCAGTATAGGTCACCTATCAGACATTCGACTACTTGGGAAAGAAATTAGCGTTTTCTACATCCATCTATCTAGTGATGATTGCTGTGAACCTTGAAGTAATTCTTTCTCATTCCAACCGAATACCTCAGTTATTCTTCCCATGGCTGTTGCAATTCTTTTTGCATAGTATTCTGGATCAAAGTCAGTTTGTATTTCTCCTGTTTCATCCTCATGCCAATCTATTACAGTCATCGGACTATTTGATGCGTCTGTTACAAGATATCCCACTTTCATTCCTGGAGTGAAATTTAACCCTCTAGCAATACGTGTCTTTGCTGCTGAGACATATGGCATACTGTCAGGATTTTTGTATGCTTTAGTAAAATCTACACTTCCATCAGATCTAAGATGGCCTTTACATGATCGACTAATTACCAAATCTCGAGGTTCGACCTTTCTGTCTCTTACATTCTGAATAAGTGAACGAATGTCATCTACTGCCTTTGTGGTCTCACCGGCGAGGATTAACTCAAAAGAAGACATCATACATTGAGTTAGTAAAACAAATGAATCTGATCTTCGAACTTCATAGCCACGGATTAGAAGGTCTTCTTCTGGCCAAACTACTTGGCCAAAATATCTCTTCTTGGCACCATGGCTAAACATGGCTGCTAATGCAGCCTCAAATTCAAGCTCAGCACCAGATTTGCTAAATCTTCTAGCAAGATCTTTGCCGAATCGAATGGTAATTTCTCTAGCATCTTCAAAATCAGATCGAGTTTCGTCCTCTTCATCTGGAATTTTAGTGGAAGTACCTGGGGGAACTGGAGAACTAATGAAAATAGAATCCGTATCTCCATAAACAACTCGTTGTTTTTCCGATTCAAGGGTTGAAATTACTGACTGAATATTTGATCTGGCCCAAGAAGTAATTGATGCACCAATTTGAGGATGAGTAAATCGATAAAAAGATGAAGCAAATACTCCATAGAATGAATTCATCAATATTTTGACAGCGTATTGCATCCTATCATGGAATGTTTCCAAGGATATATCACCTCGACTTTTGGCTTCTTTCATTGCATTCTTCTGTCTATCTCTCTCGTCCATCAAATCCTGAAGTAATCGAGGCACTAATCCAATTCGATGAGTGCGATCTAGGTATGTGGTGCCATCTGGAGCGATATTCAAGCCATTCTCAGGTGCGTCCTTCGAATCTATTCGAGTGGTAAAACAAATATTCTGTTCAATCATTATTGATGGGTACATCGATTTGAAATCTAAAACTGCAACCCAAGGATGTAAGCCCGATTCAACATCTTGTACATGTCCTCCTGCTATTTGATCACCACGACCAACATTACGAGTTTGAGGAACGGCTATATTTTCTCTATCTGCAAGACGAATCATCAAAGAATCAATCCATTGACTGGTTGTACCAGATATAGCTCTTTGAATAGGAATTTTTGAAACGGATGCCAATGCTTCTTTGCTTCTAATTGCATGAATTGCATTCAAGATTTCTATCGGAAGGATTGTGTCCATCACACAATACTTCATTACTTCTTCAGGACGATTTTTCCATTCTTCATCCATTTTACTTGCATCAATCTCCATTTTTCTCAATTCTGGACGGTCGGGAAAAAGTAACTCTGCTACAAAACGTAACGATTCTCTTTGAGGGCGAAGAGCAATTCTAGCCTCCCACCAAGCATCCATAACACAACGGCCAGGGATGCTCCATCTACGAGATTGGCCACGAGAAGGGATTCCTCGTTTACCATCTCTAAGGGGTCTTCTACTCCATCCGAACATATCCAATGCATTTCCTTCATCTGAACCACCTAAATCTGATGTGCGTTGTTCTATTCTAGGCAAATCAAAATTGTCAATATTGTAACCTGTAATTATATCAGGATCTTCGTCTTGAATAATTCGAGTTAATCTTGATAGAATTTCTTTTTCGGGACCATCTAACGTAAATTCTGTTCGAATCCCATCACGATCGATGACTAAAGCAGCACAGAGAATATCAGAGCGAATCACGCTCGTTTCAAGATCAAAAGATGCGATTACAAAAGGAGTTCTAAACGGTTCTGTCTGATGAATATCATTCACATTACAATGCAAAACCATATCGGTAGGATAGAGGCCCGCTCCTCCTGATTTCCTAATTGAGTCACTAATTTCCATCCTATCTGAATCGGAAAATGATGAAACTAATTCTTCTGGAGCTTTTCTTTGAGCCCAAATTACATCCCCCTTAACCTCAATATGGGGCCCTAAATCTCTATCCAAAAAAAGTCGGAGAGGAAATACAATATCTGCACTACTAACTTTCCATTCTTTTCGTAACTTTTCACGTAATTTGGGAACAATATTCGGTTGAGTAACATCTACTCTCCAATGTGAAATATTACCTTGTTCAGACCAAAGGTTTCGTGGGTCATGAATTTTGACTACACGCTCGTCATTTCGTACATCAGATAATCTTGCTTCTAGCATAGAAGGAGAAGGATTATCACGTGCAGCAATTACAACATGTGGAGATAATCCCTCAACCAATATGGTTATAGAAAATCCTTCTTTTGATCTAGCAAAAAGTTCGATTGTTGTTCCTCCACTATTGCGTATCTGATATGAAGAATCGATAACACAAACTGACCCCGACCATTGAGGAGAGGACGCGACCATATACCTCGATTATTGCGACCGGTCATGAATGTACGCAGAATATTCTGAAAATTTTCTAAGGGAATCGTTCATAGACGCGTTTTGATTCTCCTGTTCACCGGACATAGTCCAGCAGGTGAGAATTGGGATGGAGATTGATTGGGATAGTCTCACTTTCTCGTTTACTGCAACCGATGTAATGTATCGTCAAGTAATTCCTGCTGGGGCAGAATGGGGGGACGGGGAATTACTTCCCTTTGGAGATATTTCGATTTCACCGGCTGCTGGAGTTCTAAATTATGGGCAAGGAATTTTTGAAGGAATGAAAGCACAAAGATCAGATGATGGGTCAATTGTTTTGTTCAGACCGAAACGTAATGCTGCTCGATTTGCTGATGGTGCTAAACGATTGGGAATGCCTCCTGTACCTGAAGAAATTTTTATTGATGCTGTTGAATCAGTAGTAAGAGAAAATGAAAGATGGGTTCCTCCAACTGGTAGGGGAGCACTATATGTTCGTCCAGTTCTATGGGGAAGTGGAGCAATTCTAGGAGTAGCTCCGGCACCTGAATTTACTTTCATGGTTTACGTTTGTCCTGTAGGACCTTACTTCAAAGGAGGAATGAGCCCCATCTCTCTGAAGGTTTCTGACGAATTTCATAGAGCAGCCCCAGGAGGTTCTGGTGGTGTGAAAGCGATTGGAAATTATGCTCCAGGTATGATGCCGTCAAAAATGGCAAAGAAGGAAGGATATGCAGAAATCATCTATTTGGACGCTGTAGATCACCGGTTCGTTGAAGAAGTTGGAGCGGCTAACTTTTTCTGTGTAAAAGATAGTGTGATTTACACACCAGAATTAACAGGGACAATTCTACCAGGAATTACTAGAGATAGTATTGTACAGTTAGCAAGAGATTCAGGGTATACAGTGCATGAAGAAAAAGTCGATATTGAATTTGCAATGCAAGCAGACGAAGCATTTTGTGCAGGAACTGCAGCAGTAATTTCACCTATAGGCCGTATTGAACATGGAGACAAAGTTACAGAATATTGCAATGGAGAAGTTGGAAAGATTACACATGAACTATATCATTCACTATTGGATATTCAATTACGCCGTTCTGAAGATACACATGATTGGCTTCATGTAGTCAAAATTTAACTTACTTTCTACCAAACTTCTTCTTTCTTCGTGAAGATTTGACCTTAGGACCCTTTCTTTGTGAACGAGCAGATTTGTCTCCCTTTTTTGGCCCCTTTGCTTTGGTTTCTTCTTTCTTCTTTTTTGCCTCTTCGTGGCTTGAAAATAGACTCGCACCAATGGCTTGCATTAATGCTTCTTTGGAATTGGTTCCGGTAGCCCCAAAGGCATCTTTAGAAGAAACAATTAGAAGACCTTCATTCAATCTTGGTCTTTTAGGATGAGATTTGTTAGTAACTCGCTTCATTTTCCTGATTCCAAGAGACTTAGCAGCATATGCAAGTTGTTCTAAATTTGGATTAGGAATCGAACAATTTCGATTTACTCGACGGCCTTGACGCCTAGTTAATCTAGAATCAAAATATCCAGTCCACATCGAAATTCGCGATGCATCTCCTGTCAAAAAATCAGCCCCGTAAAACAATCTAGTGAACTAACCCATTTGGGTTCTTTGCTCACTCTTTAACAAGAACGCCGCTGATTACACCGTCCATTCCAGGTCGGCTAGTGATTCTGACACGACCCATAGATGTCTCAACAATGGCTCCCTTAGTCAGAATATTTCTTCTAACATAGTTGGGATCTGCAGAGTTCTCAACAACGTTTGTCATTTCGACGCGTTGGGTCTTTCCAGATGCATCACTTACATTGATCATCTTCTCACCAAGAACGCGTACGGTAACGTTACCGCTCCTCTTTCGGTATACTTTATTCTGAGGTTCTTCAGCAATAAAAGCGAAAAGCTTCTCACTTGAAATCTCGGTTCTTCGCTTTCCACGATACCGGTTAGGACGCTTTAGTCGAGCACCCGAAGGCTTGCGTCGTGAAATGCCGTGCCACTGTGCCACTCTTGTCGCCTCCGTTTTCGGCCGACCGGCTCTCCTTATTTGAAAGAAGCGCCCAAGTCAATTATTTTCAGAACTGTAAACTTCAGCTTCAAATTGAGTAATGCATTCATTTTTTTTCCATAAACTTGCAACTAATTTATCACCTGGAAACAGTGGACCAACTCCTTGCGGGGAGCCTGTAAAAATAATATCTCCAGGTTCAGGAACGAAACGAGAATGGAGGGCTTTGAACAAATCATTCACATTATGTACCATATTCGAAATATTTCCATATTGTCTAATTTCCCCATTTACTTCTAATTTTATTTCGTATGAAATCATCTCATATGGCACTAGAGAACTAAACGGTCCCGACATTGGGAATGCCTTAGCATCAGTCCAAGGGAGTCCTTCGGATTTTGCAATCTTCTGCGCACTTCTATTGGTAAGATCTAATCCTACTCCACATCCATCTGGATTACCATCTATTCCAATTCGAACAACAAATTCAACCTCATGATGCAACAAAATATTGTCACCAGGGTGGTAAATTGTATGAATCTCATTATTTACTTCTGTAAGACTACTTGGAGGCATCAGGAAAAACATTGGAGAAGAGGGGGGTTCAACACCCATTTCCTTAGCATGATTTCGAAAGTTTCGGAGTACTCCCCATCCTACTGGCATGATTCTCGGAGGTAGAAGGTGTCCTTCATGGGTTCGGCTGGAACGGGAACTTGATGGAGTAGTTGTATATCGACAGGAATGTGGCGTCAAGGAGAATGAAGAAAAGGAAGCCTGTACGAATCAAAGTGGTTCGGAAATTGGTGGAGCGTATTCAGGAAGATTTCGACATACAAGATAACTTGGATGGATCTTTTCTTGAAACAGCAGAATTCGGAGAAATAAGATTGCTGCTATCTGATAAAGAGCCTATTGTAATGACATTAAAGCGTCCTGAGGATTTAGGAGAAATTGAAGAAATTACATTTCCAACACTAAGGGGAATCTTAAGATGGGAAATAGAAAAACGATGGTGTGCAGTAGATAGAGGGGCAATTCCATTTCTAATGAATGGTGCAGACTGTATGGCTGCAGGAATTCAAATTGTTGATCCAACAATTGAGCGAGGAGATTTAGTGTGGGTTAGAGATGAAGAACACGGCAAACCTATTGCAATTGGGTGGGCATTAATGAATGCAGATACAATGGATCAATCTACAAAGGGTAAATCAATTCGTACAATCCATTGGATTGGCGACGATTTATGGTCAATTGATTCTTAATTTATCATCAGTATTGAATAGGACAAGGGGCATCCAACAAATATGAGAGGTAGAATTGCTCTATCATTTTCTATCCTAATTTTTGCTTCTACTTTGGTTTCTGCTGCTGGTGGAGGTGGAGAAAATCAATTCACTGACACTCAAGATACTGGGATTTCAGAAATATCATTTCCTGATGTCTTCTATGGAAATCAAGATTTCATTATCGAAGTTAAATTAGATGTTGATTCGAATATTTCGTCTATTCAGATATCTACACAAATTTGTGTAAATAGTGGACTTTGTTATCCTCCCGAACCTCAAGATTTGGTACAAGATAATGCAACCGGAATCTGGAGTGCTGTGGTATCTCCCATGAACGATCAAACATACCTAAATTGGAATCTTGTTTTGAGTGATGGAGAAAATGATACAAGAATTCCTGAAAATGGCTGGGGATGGAAAGTTTGGTCAGATTGTTGGTTTGATGGTGAAAACTGGGGAGGAGAAAACGAAAATAATGGTGTGTGTGGAGAAAACAATACCCAAAATACTCCCACAATAGGTGCAATTGGGGTTACGATAACGGTACTAATTGCTGCTGTGGTTATTTATCGTCGTTAATTGTTGAATGTTCAACAAATCTAGAAATGCAACGTCTAGCTTCAATACCCCATGCTTGTATAGTTACAGAAGCAGAAAATCCATCATCTGATAAATTACCTTCTGTTAATCCCGGAGATGCAAGATCACTAGGAACAAAAGGAAGACGAATAGAATGGTTGAATGAGAGGTTTACGCCATTCTCTTCAATCATTACAGTCAATCCTTGAATACTAATTTCTCCATTTTCGGGCATTTTGAAATCTTGATGTAAAGAACGAAGATGGCGAAGAACTGCATCAAAGATTTCTTTGGGAGGAATTTTCGCTTGAGAAATATCATCTTCTACATCTGAAGCCGGACCATATGCTGAAAGAAATGGTAAATCTATCTCATTTTGAGCCATTAAATCGTCAAGACCACGTCCTAGGCCACGTTTGTCATCACTCATTACGTAATCCTCCTGGGAACCATAAAGATTCTAATTCTGATGAAAGTTGAGAATAATCTTGACCCCCATGACTTTGAGGCGCATGAAATTGAATAGGTACGCCCTGACTAGGAGACTCGGCAAGTCGTATATTTCGTCTAATTGGAGGGTCTAAAACTAAATTTCCAAAAATTTCTCGTAAATGACCTGCTACTTGTGTATTCAGAAGAGTGGGGGCATGCATAGTCATGATTACTGCATCTACTCCTAGAGAGGGATTCAATAATCTACGAACCTCCTGAATTGTTCCCATCAATAATGCAACACCTTCCAATGCCAAATACTCAGTTTGAACTGGAATTACTATTCCATCAGATGCAGTAAGTGCATTCACAGAAACAATACTCATCGACGGTGCAGTATCTAACAAAATCAAATCATAGTGAGGGCGAAGTGGAGCAAGAGCTTCTACTAAACGACGTTCTCTTCCAAGTTGTGCAGCAAGTGATTCTTCAACTCCAACTAAATTGTGATCTCCTACGATAAGATGTAATCCATCAACCGCAGTAGCATGTCTTGCCTGAATCGAAATACTGGGTGTTAAAATTACATCCTTGGTTGTAATATTAGTCTTCGACTTATCAATACCTAAACCAGATGCACAATTCCCCTGTGCATCACAATCTACGACTAGAACTCTTGCACCTCTCATCGCTAGATGAGTGGCGATATTAATGACTGATGTTGTCTTTCCTACTCCTCCTTTTTGATTGGTAATTGTAACTATTCTCGCCAATCCTTTTTCAGTAGGAAGAGAATGAGGAATATCGAACAATCTACGGGGTTTAGCATCTGTATCTGTTATGTCATCATTGATTGGATGTTCGACCTCAACAAAAGAAACATCATGAATCAAATAATCGTCTATTGTATCATCATTTTGAGAGGAAAATGAGTCAGACAATTCCTCACCCATCAAACCATCTGAAACACTAGAGATGTTCAATATGACGCTCAAAGATCCAAAAAAAATTAATTTTGAATGTTATAATTAAGCAACCGTAGTATGAATCCAACCAATCATACGGCCTCTCTCAGCATCCATTGCAACATCATAATTGTGTTCAGCAGATCCTTCTGTCCAAGTTCTTGATGCAGTAAATCCAACTTCGCCTTGATCAATATTCTGTTGACTAGTCAATATATCCAATAAGTCAGAACTAGTTGTTGCTAACAAAATTGAACCTATACTAACATCTGAATTCAACCCATTATTCAATCCCATTACAGAACCTGGTTCATCCAATCCATCCATCTCAAGCATTCGATTCTCTAATACCGAAAGAGATAATGTTTCAGGAATTGCATTTAGATTGTAACCAGGAGAATCAGAAGAAGACATTGTTCCATCATTAATGACTTCACATGATTCAGATGAGGACCCTTTTACTTCTGTCCAACCAGCATCATCCTGAGGATCTACCCAACTTAAATTCCAAATTTCTCCATTTTCTTGACGATGATTAACTTTCCAAAGATATCCGTCATCATTTATTGCAGAACGAACCCCACTAGGAGAAGATGAATTCATTAAACATTCAACTGCTTCTTCAATAGTAAATTCTCTAATTGTTGATTCATCAGAAATATGATTCATCCATTGAGATTGACTAGAAGGAATATCTTCACCAGGTCCTGGCCTACTAGAATAGAGAACCCCCCAATCAATTGCCCTCTCTCCTTGAGTAAATGAAGTACTACTCAATTTGTAGGCAATAACCAACTGACCTTCAGGAACTGTCAATTCCAATGCAGCAGATTCAATTGCCCCGCAATCGTTGGATTTCCTATCTTTATTGATTAAAATATCAA